>LNFJ01000042.1 GCA_001464625.1 Bacteroidia bacterium Ga0077558
TTAATTGAATGGGGAGCAAGATTTGACAAAGAAGAAGACGGCGATTATAAACGAGGCAAAGAAGGCGGACACTCAGAATTTCGCATTCTGCATCATAAAGATGTTACAGGAAAAGAAATGGAAAGAGCATTGATTGATGCGGTGAACAATCAAAAGAATATCGAGTTCATCAAACATTGTTTTGTGGTTGATATTCTTACACAACACCATTTTGGTTACCTGGTCAATAAAGCAACACCAGATGTAGAATGTTATGGTGTTTATGTGCTCAATTTGGAGACTAACAAGATCGAAAAAATTCTTGCTAAAATAACATTGCTGGCAACAGGTGGCAACGGGCAAGTATATCGCACTACTACCAATCCTGCCATTGCAACTGGTGATGGTGTGGCTATGGTGTACCGGGCTAAAGGAAGAATTGAAAATATGGAGTTCATACAATTTCATCCCACTGCATTGTATGAACCCGGAGTAAGAGGCCATGCTTTTTTAATAACTGAAGCGGTAAGAGGCGATGGCGGTATTCTCCGCAACATGGATGGTGAAGCGTTCATGGAAAAGTATGATGAACGAAAAGACCTTGCACCAAGAGACATTGTAGCAAGAGCTATTGATAGTGAAATGAAAAGAACAGGTACAGAACATGTGTGGTTAGATTGCCGGCATTTCACCAAAGAAAAATTCATTGAGCATTTTCCCAATATTTTTGAAAAGTGTTTATCGATTGGTATCGACATTACAAAGAACATGATACCCGTTGCACCAGCAGCACATTACAGTTGTGGTGGCATTAAAACCGATGAGTGGGGAAGAAGTAGCATTAGAAATTTGTATGCCTGTGGCGAATGTGCCAGCACTGGTTTGCATGGAGCAAATCGGTTAGCCAGTAATTCTTTGTTGGAAGCAATGGTTTTTGCGCATCGTTGTTTTGTAGATGCCGCAGAAAAGATCAATACGGTTTCATTTTCTAATAATATTCCCGACTGGAATGCAAGGGGTACTACCGAACCAAAAGAAATGATCCTTATTACTCAAAGTTTAAAGGAACTGCAACAGGTGATGAGTGATTATGTTGGTATTGTAAGAAACGATGTTCGTTTGCAAAGAGCTATGCGTCGTCTCGATTTGCTATGGGAAGAAACAGAACTATTATACGAAAGTAGTTCTTTATCACCCCAGCTATTGCAATTGCGAAATATGATCACTGTCGGTTATCTTATTGTAAAAGGTGCCAGTTTCCGCAAAGAAAGCCGTGGCCTGCATTTCAATACCGATTATCCAAACAAAAGCAATCTTGTTCAGAATATTGTATTGTAATTTTTATTAGCCCGGCCGCAGTACTACTATCATCGTTCCTTGCGCCAGGCCGCCGCACTGCTAAGGCAGGGGGGCGCACAATTTTGCTGTTGTAACTTGTCTGCCTACAGGCAGGTTCTATTCGCCATTTGCGAATACCCTGCATGAAATTAGAATTGTTATTTAAGCCTCCTGACTCCTAGGAGTATAATCGCTTAATCCTTTCTAATCCTAAAATCCGTGATTGTATCTTTGCCCTCTTATGTATTATATTGTCTACGGGTTTCTCTGGCTTGTTTCATTACTTCCCTGGCGGGTTATGCATTTTTTAGCAGACTGTATTTATGGATTTGTGTTTTACATTCTTAAATATCGCCGCACTATCGTATTGAACAATCTTGCAATTGCATTTCCCGAAAAAACAGAAAATGAACGTTTACAGATTGCAAAAAAATTCTATCATAACCTTATTGATACTTTTTTAGAAGCTATAAAATTTATTTCCATTACCAAAAAGGAAATTCAAAAAAGATCTTCGGGAGAGTTTGACTTAATTAATGACCTAACAGATAAAGGATACAATGTGCACATCATGGCGGGTCACCAGTTCAACTGGGAGTTTGCCAATACCTTAACTGCTATGAGCCTGAAGGTACCTTTTGTTGGTATTTATATGCCTATCAGTAATAAGCATCTCGATCGCATTTTTTTTAATTTTAGAAAAAAGCATGGATCAGTTTTGATTTCCGCTCCTGATTTTAAAAATAAAATGCACCAGGTTTTTTCCATGCAATACACCATGGGTTTAGCAGCAGATCAAAATCCCGGCGACCCTAGAAATGCATACTGGATGACATTTTTTGGACGACCTGTTCCATTTGTTACAGGGCCTGCCAAAGGAGCCGTAAAAAACAATACAGCGGTTGTAATGGTTGGCTTTAATAAAATTAAAAGAGGTTACTATCATTTTTCATCTAAACTATTAGCAGAAAATGGTGCTGATTCAACACCGGAGGAGTTAACGATTTTATATAGAAATGCACTGGAAGAAGTTGTTCGGAACGATCCATCTAATTATTTATGGAGTCACCGTCGTTTTAAATACGAATGGAAACCAGAATATGGGCCTCTGATTGATCAATAATATTATCAAATATTTTTTCTTGCTTTCTTTTTTAATGTTTTTCTTAAATCAAGATAGTCTAGAAAATAAATAACTTTTAGGGAAATGTTGTTGTTTTGATCGGATTCAATCGTTTGTCCAAAATTCTTAAAATAATTTTCCTCTACCATCCTGCTAAAGTTTTGGGCGGCGTCTTTCCATACAATGTTTATAAAGCTGCCAGGGCCAAACTGCCAGGTATAAACCATGTCAATATTAAAAAGGTTGAGATTCTGGTTTACACCTTCAATAAATGAAGAGGGTTTCAGGCTACCGTCTTTTTGCAATAAATAAAATTCCTTATTGTATATATTGCTCAGATAGTGCCTTGCCCGGAACGTAAGCCCCATTTTGTTGGTAAAACTGTACTTTACAAAGAGTATATTTTCGATCGTATTACGCTTACGGCGGGCAAAATTTATATCGCTGCTGTTTGATACAAAGGCATAGCCAATATTATTAAATAATGGATTTGTATTGATACGGTGAGATACGGTAAGCTTATCATTAAATCTGTATTGCTGCCGCAACAATACCTGGTAGCTAAAACCATTATAAAATTTAAAAAAAGTACGGGTAAAGACTTCAGCATTGAAAGAATATTTCTTTGCTTCATTACTTTCAAACCAGCCACCAAAAACAAAGCTGGCAGCTCTTCTGAAAAACCAGCCGGTTTCTCGGGGTTCATAAAAATCGTTGCCACGGAAAACAAAATTACTGAACATACCTGCCCACCAGAGTTTTTTCGATTGTATGTTCAGATTCATCCTGACGTTTGCATCCTGATATTGCTGCTGAAGACCTGCTATTGGTTTTAGTAGTTTGCTGTACCTGGCACCAGTATTAATAAATATCCGATTGTAAAAACTTTTTGGCTCCACCCAGCGATAACTTGCATTATATCCATGATCTAAAAAGTTGTTGTTTGTAAAAAAACCCAGGTCACGGTGAGTGTATTTTGTATTGGCTAATTCTTGCCAAACATTAAAGTTGAAGCGACCACTCGTTTTACCGAAATACAATTGCTGGCTGTAACCAGTTTCAGTTTTCCCATCCGCTGTAATACCAATCTGATTGCTAACAGCAGCTTTACCTCCAACATTCCACATATTCTTTTTATCATTCAAATCGAAAAGTGCCGCCGTAACATTCGCATCATAGGCGTTTCCACTTCTCCATACATTGGTGTTTACCAACGAAACACTGGAGTTATTTTTCATGGTTTGATCCAGTACGAATACATTATAGTTAGTAAGCGGTTCCACTTGTACTTCCCGCTGTTCTTTTGTTACATTGTTTTCTATTACAGCAATTCGGGGTTTTGTTAGGCCGTTAAGAATACCTATACCCAGCCCTTTTTGTGTGCGACCTGATATTTTTGTAGCATTAATCAGTTTTGCTTCCTGCTGTTCAGAAATTACATCCTCATTTGGTTGAAGCGAAATATATGGATTGTTCCAGTAAACCGGCTCTACACCAAGGCGGCGGGAATAAAACAAGCCACCCTTTCCAAACAGTTCGGTGCCTTCGGTAAAAAAATTTCTCTGCTCATTAAACTGTACATCAAACGGAGTAAGGTTAAGCACACGGTTATCACTCTGTACCTGGCCAAAATCAGGAATCAGTGTGGCATCCAATGTAAATGCCTGGCTTATGCCGTATTTAACATCCATACCACCGTTGACCTGGCTGGTCAAGTTTTTTACACCCGGTTGATTAGCGGGAAAATGATTGGCGTATACTGAGAAATAAGGTGAAAATTGTAAGCGCAAAGGCGGTTTAATATTAGTAACACCAACCCAGGCTCCTGCTTGGGTTAAGAAACCGTTTACATTAGGGTCTATTGGGTTCCAGGTATATTGTTGTTCTGTTTTTCTTCTGCGGCGGGTAATGTTTAGCCCCCAGTTTTGTACATCTTTTTTTCCAAAACGGATGGCTGCGTATGGGATAAACATTTCAAAACTCCAACCATCATTGTGAACCACTGTACCACTTTTCCAAACTGCGTTCCAGCTAAAGTCTTCACCCCCATTATCATTATTAGAGGGGGCCACTTTGGCGTCCCACTGTTCACCCAGGGGAGTAACAAAATATTCAAAACCATTCAGCTTATCCTGGTAAGTGTCCAAAATTAAAGCAACAAAATCATTAGTGCCAAAACCATCACGGCTGCCTATTAATTCGGTAGCAATGCTGTCTTTAGTCCTTTCATAACAATAACCACCAAAGTAAATGCCCTCATCATCATACATCAGGTAGGCAATAGTTTTGTTCCCGGGATTTTCTACTGCCCCTATTTTGGGTCTGAATTCAACAAGACTGTCCATTGTGGAAGCATCTTTCCATGCTTCATCATTTATGAGGCCATCAATCTTGACAGGTTTTGTAGTTCTTTTTGCGGTAAGCACTCTTGGTGCCGGAGTTTGAGCTGCCGCAAACGCAAACGAAATAAGGATAAGGCAAAAGGTTAAATTGGTTTTTGGTTTCATGACTTAATTTTAATAGCAGCTCAGCGATAATGTTACTCGAAGACGACTGATACATGCTTACTATTACAAAATGGCTATACTAACGAGGCTACTAATTTTTTCGTATTTCAAAAATAGCTGGCCGAAGAGCTTCAACTTTTTACATTTATCTGATTGGTAACATTTTCCTGACGAATGGTTAAAAACAAGTGGCGTTAACTTTTCATTTGGAAATGAAATAATGCAAATAGGGTAACATCATTTTTTGTTTATCTGATATTTGCTACTTTAGTGTCTATTTAACCCAGCAAAAGTTAAACCTGACGTTTAGCTTTGTAATAACCATACAGCTTTTATTTTTTACTTTTTAATTTTAAAATATGTCCTCACCAACACCTGCAATATTTTGGCCTCATAGCGAACACTGGTCTGTAAAAATCCCTTTAAAAACATCACACTATCGAATGCCAAGTGTTGATGAAAAAGGATATGTAATTCTAAAAACATTGAACCTGGATCATATACCTGCCAGTGAATGGGAAAATCTTACTTACATGGATTGGAAAAGTGGAGGGGATACCAATTTTGCACCATTAGCTTCCTGCGATGGTACCAATGAGTGTAAAGGATTTTGGGAAAATGGTAAAACGGATAAGGATGCCATTTTTACGCCTAATTCTGAGTTGTGTCCGAACCTGATGGAATATATTAAATCTATTCCTGCAAACTTTGGCCGGGTAAGGATTATTCGGTTGGAACCACAAACACATGATCAGGCAATTCGTTCTGTACATCGGGATGACAATAATCGTTTAAACCCGGAAGATGAGGGCTGGGTTGTAAGAATGTGGATTGAATTAACGGATAATCCTGACAGTTACATGCTGCTTTATGATAGTGATGAAAATAATTTACCTGTTAAAGAATCAGAAGCAAGAGTACCTATGCCAAAAGGAGCACATTTTATTGTTGACTCACAAAGGCTATGGCATGTAGGAGTACACAATGGCACTAAATCCAGATACGCTGCTATTATTAGTGTAGAAAGTACCCCGGAGTTAGAGGAGTGGGTACAATCAAAAAAATAATTTAAAAAAAATCCTCACAAGTAGTGAGGATTTTTTTTAGTTCAATACACTTGTTTCTTTTACTATTTCTGCTTTCTCTTGTTCTTTTATTTTGCCCCAGCCTCCTACTATATTTCTAAGGTTGTGAATGCCCTGGCGTTTTAGCATAGAAGAAGCAATCACACTTCTATAACCACCGGCGCAATGCACATATAAATTTTGATCTTCTTCCAGATTGGCCATTGATGCAGGATCTGTCATCTCATTTAATGGAATATTTACCGCATCTTTTAAATGTCCATCGGCAAACTCCGGTGTACGGCGTACATCTACCACTACTAATCTATCATCATGTGGAATATCCATCATCAATTCATCTGCTTCCACATCAATGATCATATCAATTTCTTCTCCGGCACTTTTCCAGGCTTCAAAACCGCCTTCCAGATAGCCTTTTACTTTATCAAAACCTACTCTTGCTAATCGTACAATGGTTTCTTTTTCTTGCCCTGCTTCTGTTACTAATATCATAGGTGCATCAAAAGGTAAAAGACTGCCAGCCCATTCTGCAAAACGTCCTTCTAGTCCAATGCTGATGGATGATGGTACAAAACCTTTCGTAAATTCATCCGCTCTTCTTGTGTCTAATACAAGAACATCTTCACTGATCAACTGTTTAAACTCATTTATAGATAAAGGATTCATGCCTTGTGTTAATACCTCATCTAGACTATCATATCCTTCTTTATTTATTTTAGCATTGATGGGGAAATAAGAAGGCGGCGCTGCAATGCCATCCGTAACTTCTTTAATAAACTCTTCTTTGGTTGCAGCTTTCATGGCATAGTTCGTTTGTTTCTCTTCACCAATGGTGCTGTGTGTATTTGGGCCAAGATTTTTTCCGCAAGAACTACCCGGGCCATGGGCAGGATAAACAATTACATCATCTGCTAGCGGAAAAAGTTTTGCATGCAAACTATCATATAACATGCCTGCCAGATCATTCATTGTTATTTCTGCACCTTTTTGTGCCAGGTCAGGACGACCTACATCTCCAACAAACAACGTATCACCTGTAAAAATGCAATGATTTTTCCCTTCCTCATCTTTCAATAAATAACAAGAAGATTCTAACGTATGTCCCGGAGTGTGTAATACTTCAATGGTAAGAGCACCTACTTTAAAAATTTCTCCATCGGTAGCCACATGAACAGGAAATTTTGTGTTGGTTCCCGGTCCATATACGATTGGCGCACCAGTGGCTTTGCTCAAATCAAGATGGCCACTCACAAAATCAGCATGAAAATGAGTTTCAAAAATGTATTTGATTTTTGCCTTTCTTTCTTTGGCCAGTTCAAGATATGCATCAATATCTCGCAGCGGGTCAATAACGGCTGCTTCGCCATTGCTTTCAATATAATAAGCGGCTTCGCTAAGACAGCCGGTATAGAGTTGTTTAATAAACATAAAAAATGATTTAATCTTACACCTGTAGGGCAGGCGCAAAATTAAATCATTTACTGCCAATCTTTGGGAGAAAGGCTAAGGGTAAAAAACGATGTAATTAGTTTAACAACTCCGCTAAAAACTTATTTAATTCCTCCATTCTGTTAATGTTTACAGAGTAATAAATAAATTTCCCGTCCCGGTCAGTGTTTACAAAACCAGCCTTCCGCAAAATGGCTAAGTGCTGAGAAGCAACAGATTGCTCCAATCGTAGTTTTAGATAAAGTTCAGTTACGGTCATTCTGCCGTTTTCATCAATCAGGCGGAGAATTTGCTGCCGCAGTTTGTGATTGAGGGCCCGTAAAATAAGAGCCGCTTTTTTTACTCCCAAAAGGTCTACTTGCAAATCTGCCGTGCTACTTTCGGCGGGGTTGTTCAATGTTAACGAGTAATTGTTCATACGATTGACTAGTTAGTGATAAAAATAATCAAGGGTAAATTACCCAAGCCTTTACCTGTTTTAAAAATTAGATATGGTATTTACGAGTACCGAGAGCCTTAACACCGTATAGGACGATTTTTTTGGAATTACCTTGTGGCTGGATTATAAAATTCTTTTATATAGAGAGGTTCTAAATAAGCTAAATCTGCAAAATCGTTTTTATTGAACGAAATAGTAGCCAAATGAGCCAGGTGTGAGGCGTTAGCCACTGTATTACTGTAAGTTGTAAAGGGGGTAGCATAGTAATTCTGCAGTTTCTTGCTACCATTTCCACAAAAGATTATTTTTTCATTAGAACCTATTAGCTGCCCAAAATTTTCATCAACAATTACAGCTTTAGGTGGTATTTTTTCAATTAACAATTGGTCGTAAACAGCCGTGAAAACTTCCATCCGGCGGGCATCAATCATAGGACAAATAACTGCATCCGGCACCTCATCTTTTACAGAAAAAGCCATCATCTTTAAAGTGCCGATTGCAATAAGCGGAATATTTAAAGCATAGCACAATCCCTTTGCGGAAGCAAGGCCAACCCGTAAACCTGTAT
>LNFJ01000043.1 GCA_001464625.1 Bacteroidia bacterium Ga0077558
CTGGTACTTACAGTGATGGCAAATTGTATACAAGAAGCAGCAAAAGAGGAGATATAAATCGTATACTCAGCTTGTTTGTGCAGTTTGGTGCAGAAGAACATATATTGTATGAGGCACATCCGCATATCGGTACCAATAAATTGCCTTATATCATTACCGCTATGCGTAAACAGATACTTGACTGCGGTGGTGAATACTTATTTGAAAAAAAAGTAACAGACTTTATTATTAAGGACAGTGAAATGAAGGGTGTAAAAACTGCTGATGGCAACAGCTTTGAAGCTGATGCCGTGATATTGGCAACCGGACACTCTGCAAGGGATATCTTTCAGTTACTGGCTGCAAAAAAGATTTTGATTGAACCAAAGCCTTTTGCACTGGGAGTAAGAGTAGAGCATCCGCAATCCTTAATAGACAGTTCGCAATACCATTGTGATGTAAGAGGAGATTTCTTACCTCCTGCAGCCTACAGCTGGGTGCAGCAGGTAGATGGCAAAGGTGTTTTTTCTTTTTGCATGTGCCCCGGTGGTATAATAGCACCGGCTGCCACATCCCCTGGAGAGTTGGTAGTGAATGGCTGGAGTCCTTCCAAACGTAATAACCCGTATGCAAATAGCGGCATTGTTGTTTCAGTGGAAGAAAAAGACCTGCCTACCGGACAGGCAGGTTGGCAGGCTCACAAAAAGCAAGGTGTATTGGCTGGAATGTTTTTTCAGCAAGAGGTAGAGCGGAAGGCTTTTGAAGCTGGTGGAGGAAAGTTTGTTGCACCGGCTCAACGATTGGTTGATTTTGCTTCGGGCAAGCAATCGTCATCACTTCCGGCCTGTTCCTATTTGCCCGGACTTCGTACAACTCCATTAAAGGAAGTACTTCCCCCATTCATTTACAGAAGCCTGCAGGAAGGTTTTAAGGAATATGGTAAAAAAATGAAAGGATACTTTACCAATGATGCAGTGGTTGTGGCTACAGAGTCAAGAACCTCCTCTCCTGTTCGTATTCCAAGAGATGCAGCAACTTTACAACATCCACAAATAAAAAACCTCTATCCCTGTGGCGAAGGCGCAGGTTATGCCGGTGGAATTGTAAGTGCTGCTATGGATGGAGAACGGGTTGCTAATATGATTGCATTGAAAGTCTCTTAATTATTGAGTTGTCTGTTTTCTGGAAAGAAGTAATTTTTTTTCAATCAGTTCATTCTTTTGCCAGGCTTTAAGCTCCTCCTTAAATGCAGCTTTGTCTTTCTTTTCAAATGGTTGAGATAGAAGAGACGAAAGATCTGGCTTTCCTGCATCTACCCAGGCTGTGTACCAAAAATCAGCGATCATCTTTGCAGAATTTAATAATTGATCATTGATGGTTTGCCCCAATAATTTACTGTAAGATTTGGCAAATGATGAAGTATAAGATTTTACCTCTTTGCCCCGCCTTATCTGCGTTCTGAATTTGGTTGAATCGACGAACTGCTTTGTTGCTTCAATTTCTTTTCCAAAAACATCCGGCAATAGTTTATGTGCCCGCCTGATACAATCCCACACTGCCTGTTCGGGATCAGACAAATATTTTGCTTTATGATTGCTATACAAATTGTATTGCTCTATTTCAATTTCCGGGACCATGCTTTCCCACAAACTATGCAGGCCATGCTGATTTGTTAGTTGACCATCATAATTAAGAGAAGTGTGCAACGGTACATTTGCATCGCCAATATAATGCGCCAGGTCAGCAGCATAAAACAGAATGCTGTCTTTATTACGGGAACGAAATGCATCTGTTAACTTTTTTTTCATCGTTATTATATGATACGGCACATAGCCATACTTCAATAAACTGTCAGCAGTAAAAATCTTTTCCGCATCATTCCATTTAAAAGGCATTTTCCAGGCGGCCGAATCGCCAAATACTTCCAGGTCTATAAAATGTTTGGTGGCTTCCGTTGAATCCTGACTACGGCGCTGATCGGGCCGTCCCGCATTTTCTACCAGGTAACTCATGTTTTTGTAAAAAAACGATTGCATGGGTTTGGGTAGTTCATATACTGCCAACTGGTGTATAGTACGATGAACAAGAAAACCCCAGCTACTAAAAAAAACAATCATTAATAAAAGGAGAGGCTGTAAAAAAAATCTGCGCATACTATCGATTTATGTTTCTTTTGTAAAGTTGGTCAAAAAAAGTCACTCATTAACCACTCTTTATTTATTGTACTTGTGCAGTTTACGGTAATATTCCCACCATTCGCCGAATTTTTATAGCTATACCAACAGGACAACTATTTTTGCCTTTCAATTCAACATTATGACCTTACTGGAACTGCAAAACCTAAAGAAATATTTCGCCACTCAAAAAGCAGTAGATGATATCAGCCTTACCGTAGAAAGGGGACAGATATTCGGTTTATTGGGACCAAACGGTGCTGGTAAAACAACTCTTATCAGGATGATAACCGGCATTTTCTACCCGGATGAAGGCCAGATAATTTTCGACGGAAAAAAGTTTGACCCCATTAATGATGTGGGACAAATAGGTTACATGCCGGAGGAAAGAGGATTGTATAAAAAGATGAAGATCGGCGAACAGGCCATGTACCTGGCCCAATTAAAAGGATTGAGCAAGGCCGATGCGTTGAAAAAGATCAAGCAGTGGTTCATCAAATTTGAAATGGAAAGCTGGTGGAGTAAAAAAGTAGAAGATCTTTCAAAAGGGATGTCGCAAAAGCTACAATTTGTTACAACTGTTTTGCATGAACCTAAATTGATAATACTGGATGAGCCTTTCAGTGGTCTTGATCCCGTAAACAGTAATTTAATAAAGGATGAAATTTTCAACCTCGCCAAAAATGGTTCTACCATCATCTTCAGCACCCACCGTATGGAACAGGTTGAAGAAATATGTGACCATATTGCTTTAGTTAACAAAGGCAAAAAAATATTAGATGGAACAGTGAAACAGGTAAAGCAAGAATTTAAAGAAAATCTGTATAGTGTTGGTATAGAACAGGAGCTTTCTTCAATAACCGGAGTTACGCCGTATGAAATAGTTGGACAAAAAAATGGTTTACATATTCTGAAAATCAATGAAGGGAGTACTCCCAACGATGTGTTACAATATTTACTGAATCAAAGAGCAACTATTCATTCTTTCAACGAAATTCTTCCTTCGCTAAATGATATTTTCATAAAACTGGTAGAAGGAACACCAGCTGCCCGTCAGTTTCAAAAAATATAACACCCAACGCTAAAAAAAATTGATATGAAAAAAATCTGGCTTATTATAAAAAGAGAATACCTGACAAGGGTTCGAAAAAAAACATTTATCATATCCACCCTGCTTTTTCCCATTCTATGGATAGCACTGATTTTTGGCATGGGTTATATTGCTAAAGAAAGTGTGCAAAATCTTAAGATAGCCGTAATCGACAATTCCGGATATTTTTCTGAAGAGAGGCTTAATAAACAAAATGCAATTGACAATAGCTCTACTTTAATTCCGGAAACTAAAAATGCAGAAAAAATAGTTGCCGATTACAAAACGAATGGATATGATGGATACATTGTAATTCCGGCTATGAGTTGGAAAACCGGTACTGATAGTTTACAATTAAAATCCAATAAATCATACGGCAGTTCTTCAACCGCTACGGTTGAAGCTAAACTCAATCGCATTTGGAATGAAATAAAGAATGATAGCTTACAACTTGACAACGAAAAGCAGCAAATTCTGGCAGCTAGTCGTATTACGCTTAAGTCTAAAAATATTGAAGATGAAAAAGCCGATGTAAAAACCGCAGAAGGCATTGGCTATGTGAGTGGATTGCTTATTTACCTAATACTTCTTATTTATGGTTCGCAGGTAATGATGGGTGTAATGGAGGAAAAAACAAACCGTATTGCAGAAGTTATTGTGTCATCTGTAAAACCCTTTCAAATGATGCTGGGTAAAATACTCGGTATTGGTTTGGTGGCATTAACACAGTTTTTTCTATGGATAGCATTTGTAGTTATTATATATAATGTAGGTAAAGTTTCAGGAGCAGGCGGCGGTATGGCCAGCCAGATGATAGGTGGCATGCAATCTATGTTCGGCAGTGTGAATGTGCCATTGATTTTATTTTGTTTTGGATTTTATTTTCTTGCCGGCTTTTTCTTTTATGCTTCTTTGTATGGAGCCATCGGCAGTGCTGTAAATGAAGATATGCGGGAGGCACAATCTTTAAGTTTTCCAATTACCATGTTGGTTATAATATCTATTGCACTAATGACGCCGGCAATTGCAAACCCTACCAGTCCGATTGCTGTATGGGCTAGCATCATTCCAATAAGCTCACCCATTGTTATGATGGCCCGGATTCCATTTGGTGTGCCCAATACTGTTCCCTGGTGGCAGCTCGGCTTATCAATGGCATTATTAGTCCTGAGTTTTATAGTTACAGTTTGGTTTGCTGGCAAAATATACCGTACAGGCATATTAATGTATGGGAAAAAGCCAAGCTGGAAAGAGATGCTTAAATGGGCGTTTAGAAAGAACTGATTGAGTTGTAGATAACAAAAAAGCCATCCGCAAAAAGCAGGATGGCTTTTTTGTTAAAATTTTCTTTTTATAACGGAGGTTGCTGCTTAATACGAAATCAGTCGTATATTTGATACGAAATATTTCGTGAATCAATTCTTACTAATAAAAAATTTAAAACATGAAACCAACAAACCTTAAACAAGGAAATTTTTTGCTGGCTATCGTAGCAATAGCATTAACTATTGGATTAGTGTCCTGGGATTACAAACAAACACCCGGAAAATACCAGCACACCGTAAATGATACAACTCCAAAAAAGAAAACAGACCGGGATAAAAAAGTGCGGGACCTTGATGCTGTATTGGGTGAACTAAACTCCGTTGACTTTAAAGCAGAAATGGAAAAAGCTCAGAAAGAAATAGCGGAGGCCATGAAAAATTTTAACAGCGATAAGATTAAGCTGGATATCGAAAATGTAATGAAAGATTTTGATGGTGCAAAAATTCAGCAAGAAATTGCGGAGTCGCTGGCAAAAGTTGACTTTGAAAAAATACAAAAGGATGTAGCCGAAGCAATGAAGAGTGTTGATATGGCTAAAATTCAAAAAGAGGTTGCAGAATCTTTAGCTAAGGTAAATTGGGAACAGTTAAAAGACGAAATGAATAAAGTAAAGAATATTGATATGAAGGAACTGGAAATCAATATGAAGAAACTGAGTGAAGAAATGAAAGAGCTTGGCCCTAAGATGGAAAAAGAATTAGAAAAGGCTAAAGAAGAAGTTGAAAAAGCAAAAGCAGAAATTAAAGAATACAAAACCTTTGTAGATGGCCTGGATAAAGATGGCCTGCTCAACAAAAAAGAAGCTTATAAGTTAAAGCATAAAGACGGCGAGTTATTTATCAATGATAAAAAAGCTTCAGAGCAGACATACAATAAATATCGCAGCTTTTTGGAGAAACATAAAAGTTTCAACATCGAAAAAAGTGATGATGATTTTGATATAGATATGGACTAAAATAATAGCTAACCAAAGCCAGCCCTGAAAAACAAAAAAGTCCCGTCTCGCTTTAAACGAGACGGGACTTTTAGTTATACTTATCGATGAATTTTACTTTACTGCACCAAAGCCAAATGTAGAAGGCAACACTTCAAAATTATTATTCTCGATCATTTCTATATTTAACTGGAATGCCTCATCTGTTTTGATTACTACTTTCTCCTTGGTGATTTTCTTAAACCCAGCTTTCTCAAAAACGAATTTATAAATGCCGGGCTTCAGTTCATCAAATGCAAAACCACCCTCTTCATCAGTCATTACAATTTTTTCCTTTTTGGAAACAAGGTATGCTGTTACGCTAACATCCTTCATTGCTTTTTTACTCTCCGAATGAATAACTGTTCCATTCAGATCATCTTTTTTGCCAGTGCCCGGGTCAGGAGTTACCTCACCGGCTTTAGCTACAGCAAAGCCCAAAAGGGAAATTGCAAGGATGAAAATTTTTTGCTTCATGGTTATTGTTTTGATTGGTTATTGTAACCTTTCATCACAGATCAAGTATGCTTATGAGAGATTATAAAATTAAAACTTTTTTACCGGATTCAGCAACCCTTCATTAAACTCCTTCCATACATTTTCTACGATCTCCCCCGCGGGTAAAATACTATCGAATAATGCACATACCTGACCTATCTCCAACTCACCTTCTTCTAAATCACCTTCATACATTCCCTTCTTTGCTCTGGCTCTTCCTAACAATGTGGTCAATTCCTCCGGCGTTGCTCCTTTTTGCTGTGCTTCTTGCACATCCTGAAAAAACTTGTTTTTCATTAGCCTAACCGGTGTCAATTGCTTTAATGTCAATTGTGTATCGCCTTCTTGTGCATCAATTACTTTATTCTTAAAATTGATATGCGATGAGGCTTCTTTACTCGCCACAAAACGACTTCCCATTTGTACACCTTCGGCTCCCAACACCATCGCAGCCAGCATTTGTCTTCCGTTTCCAATTCCACCCGCAGCTATCACAGGAATTTGCACTGCTTCTACTACCGCCGGAATTAGAACCATCGTTGTTGTTTCCTCTCTCCCATTATGCCCACCTGCTTCAAACCCCTCCGCAACAACGGCATCACAACCACTGTCCTCTGCCTTTTTTGCAAATTTCGAAGAGCTAACTACATGCACTACGGTTACACCTTTTTCTTTTAAGACGCTTGTCCATGTCTTTGGGTTACCGGCTGAAGTAAAAACAATTTTTACTCCTTCTTCTAAGATGATCTGAATGTGCTTGTCAATATCAGGGTACAACAAGGGTACGTTTACACCAAAGGGACGGTTAGTAGCAGATTTACATTTACGTATCTGTTCTCTTAAGACATCAGGATACATCGATCCGCTGCCTAAAATTCCTAAGCCTCCGGCTTTACTTACCGTACTTGCTAATTCCCAGCCGCTGGCCCATATCATTCCAGCCTGAATGATGGGATAATCAATTGCAAAAAGTTTAGTAATTCTGTTGGAGAAAGGAGTCATTAGTTAGTAGTCGTTAGTCTAAAGCAAAGATAACTATTGAGTGGGAGTAACTCCTGACTCAAGACTAACGAGTCCCGGCTTTCATTATCCTAAATCTATACTTGTATTATCCCCTATATTCAACGACCGGGTTTCACCACGAAGATTGGTGTCGCTTCCAATAACTGAATCATCCAGTACAATATCAAACAGGTTAGAGAAAGAACCTATGATGGAGTTTTTTACAATCGAATAATCTATAGTTGTGTTTTCGCCAATAGATATATTAGGCCCGATGATTGAGTTTTTAATAGAACAACCGGCACCAATACTAACAGGAGGAATGATTACCGTATTCTCGTATTGGGAAGCATCTGTTTTGGGAGCAAATTTTTTCAACAACAATGCATTTGATTCCAGCATGGTTTCTTTACGACCGCAATCAAACCAGTTCTCTACTTTGAAAGATTGAAACTTTACACCCATTTGTATCATACAATCCAATGCATCTGTAAGACTGTATTCACCATGGCTGCGCAAACCTGCACGGATATTATTCTCCAGGCATTGAAACATCTGATCGCTTTCCTTTATTTTATAAACACCAACCAGTGCCATATTTGATTTTGGAATCTGTGGCTTCTCCACCACCCGGCTAATAAAGCAATCTTCTTCAATTTCTGCCACACCAAACTCACGGGGGTCTTCCACTTTTCGTACTCCAATCATGGAGTAAGGGCTATCTACCACTTCCTGCACATTGTATTCGCAAATGGTATCTCCCAAAACTACTAACACTTCATCCTGGTTAACGATACTTCGGGTCAACCTGATGGCATGGCCAACTCCCTGCCTGTCTACCTGGTGAACGTAGTGAGCCTTTAATTCAGGATGTTTGGCCTTTACATAATCCTGTATTTTATCGCCGAGATAGCCAACAATAAACACAAACTCGTTTATACCAACTTCCTTAAGCTGGTCGATTATAATACTAAGGACCGTTTTACCGGCCAAAGGTATAAGTGCTTTGGGCTGCGTGTAACTATGTGGACGCAACTTGGTGCCTGCGCCTGCTACTGGTATGATAGCTTTCATTGATGAACCATGGTGGTTTTTATGTACTAATCAAAAGCCAACGAAAGTAACACTTTTGAAATAAACAAAAAGCAGGGCTATTTCCTGCAGTTGTCATTCGTCTTCACTTAATTTTGCAGCATGCAAAAAGACACCTTGGTTTTCGACCTTATAAACAAAGAATTAGACCGTCAGCGAAACGGTATTGAATTAATTGCTTCAGAAAATTTCACTTCGCTGCAAGTAATGCAGGCTATGGGAACAGTGCCCACCAATAAATATGCAGAAGGCTATCCCGGAAAGAGATATTATGGTGGCTGTGAAGTAGTGGATGAAATAGAAACACTGGCGATAGAAAGACTAAAAAAAGTTTTTAATTGCTCATGGGCCAATGTACAACCGCACAGTGGTGCGCAAGCCAACGGTGCGGTCTTTTTAGCCGTAATGAAACCCGGTGAAAAATTTTTAGGCCTTGACCTTAGCATGGGCGGACATCTTACCCATGGTAGTCCTGCAAACTTTAGCGGCAAAACGTATCATGCATTACACTACGGTGTTACAAAAGATGGCATAGTAGATTATAAACAGCTAGAAGCTACAGCCCGTAAAGAAAAACCTAAGATGATCATCTGTGGTGCATCTGCCTATAGCCGGGATTGGGATTATAAACGTATCCGTGCAGTAGCTGATGAAATTGGTGCCGTTGTTTTTGCTGACATTGCTCATCCTGCCGGATTGATTGCTGCAGGTTTATTAAACGATCCATTTGATCATTGTCATATTGTTTCTTCTACTACACATAAAACATTGCGTGGACCAAGAGGCGGCATTATTATGCTACGTCATGATTTTGAAAATCCCTGGGGTTTAAAAGATCCAAAAGGGAATTTAAGAATGATCAGTTCCTTACTTGACCTTGCAGTTTTCCCGGGTACACAAGGCGGACCGTTAGAACATGTAATTGCAGCCAAAGCCGTTGCATTTGGAGAAATATTAGATGGTTCATTTAAATCATACGGACAACAGGTAATTGCCAATGCACAGGCAATGGCTAAAGCTTTAGTAGCAAGAGGCTACCAGCTTATTAGCGGTGGTACCGATAATCATTTGATGTTGATCGATCTCAGAAATAAAAACCTTACTGGAAAGAAAGCACAGGAAACATTAGACAAGGCACACATTACGCTGAATAAAAATGCAGTTCCGTTTGATGACAAATCTCCCTTTGTAACATCAGGTATCCGAATTGGTGTTCCGGCAGTTACTACAAGAGGAATGAAAGAAGCTGATATGGAGACTGTAGTCAATATGATTGATAAAGTGTTGATGAATGCAGATGATGAAGCAGTGATTGCAGCTGTAAAGATTGAAGTAAGAGAATTTATGCAGCAGTTTCCTTTGTATCCTGAATTAGGATAAAATTTTTAATGCACTAAAATATTTATAATGATACAACGTCAACAAACCCTCTGGTTACTATTAGCTACTATCGCAGGTGTTCTTAGTTTTATGTTCCCTTTCGCTGTAGGAGAAAAAATAATAGTAAATACAACGATGAAGGAAAGAGTAGACTTTGTTGCAGGAGAAGATTTTTTTATCCTTATTCTCACCATTGCTTCAATTGGTATTGCGGCTGTTACAATCTTTCTATTTAAAGATCGTAAACTGCAAATTAAACTTTGCCTGTTAGGCTTACTAGTTTCAATTGGAATACTGATACTTTATATTTTAGGTATGAATAAATTATTGGCAAGTACACCAGCTTTATGGTCCATACTTCCTGTAGTAATTATCATATCCTACTTTATGGCTTTCCGTAACATCAGAAAAGATGAAAAGCTGGTGAAAAGCCTGGATAAGCTCCGGTAATATCAATCAAAAAAAGAGGACTACAATAAAGATTTGGCCTGTTTACTCAAAAAGGCATTTTTTCATGCTATACTGAATTTAGTTTTATGATCAATCATTAACGCTAAATCAAACAACATGAAACTCCGGCCTCTTACTGTGCTTGCTATTATTGCGGCGCAATTATCATTTACCACTCCCGATCTATCGGCATCAAACAACAAATTGCCTGCAATCTCCCCTGCTGCATGGGAAGTCCTAGGTAGTCGTTCCGTTCGATACGGAACCGACCACGATGTTATTTCTGTGTCATCTGGCAAATGGTATAAAGGAATATATTTTAAAGTAACCAATGCGCCAATACGGATAAATGACATGAAAGTTTATTTTGATAATGGCGACAAATTTGATGTTTCTATCCGTGGCATGATCAGGGAAAACGGGCATAGCCGAACTATAGAACTGCCAGGCGGAGAAAGAAAGATAACAAAAGTGGAATTTACCTATGAAACTATGGGCAGCAATAGAGGTACAGCTAATCTTACACTTTGGGGAAAATTCTGATAACAACAATAAACATACTTCAAACTCAAAAAAATGAAAAAACTTTTGACTTTACTGTTAACTGCTTCCGTACTTTTTTCCTGCTCTAATTCAAAAACAGACAAGGAAAAAGAAACAGGTGCCAACGAAACAGCTGCCAGCCTATCAACTAATAATGACAAAGTATTAACCGAATGGCTAAAAGGGAAAATGCTCACTTCCGATGACCCCGGCAAAGACTATCATAATTTTAAATTGTATGCTGACGGCAATTGTGAAGATAAAAGCGGCGCAAAAGTTGGCTGGACGATTGAAGAGGGAAAGCTAAACATGGGAGGTCTTATGAAAATAAGTATTGAAAAAAAAGATGACCAGACTCTTATCTTACACCGGTCACTGAGCGATGAAACCTATAAAGTAACCGTATTACCATAATTCAAAAAAATAATGCATGTATTTCAAAAACTCCGCTTGAATTATTAGCTTTAGTACAAATGTGGATTAAACGCTTCGTATTATTCCTGTTTATACAGGGGACCTTCAGTCCCCTTTTTTCACAACTTTCCGATTCCATCCAAAAACTACCGGATGACACCATTAAACTTTCGTTCTTAAAAAAGCAGGCTATTAGTCTTAGTGAAGATGACCCTGACAATTGCCTGCCATTTGTAAATGCCGGCATCCTGTTAGCCCAAAAACTTAAGCAGCCGGTGGCAGAAGGAGAGCTATGGAAAGCGGCCGGTGTTGCATACGATGTAAAAGGAGATCTTGATAGCTGCCTCTATCACTTATCAATAGCAAAAAGAATATTTATAGCACAAAACCAAACTGCTTTACTATCTAACACCATCAGCGATATCGGATTAGCATATTACTTGCGGGGCATTTTTGAAGTAGCTTTGCGTAATCATTTTGAAGCATTAAAATTGCGGGAGATAGCTGGTGACAAATCCCTCCTTTCAAAATCATACAATAATATAGGCCTGGTGTACAGGGCCAGAAAGGATTATAAAAACGCCATCGCATATTATCAAAAATCACTTTCCTTAAAAAAAGAACTGGCCGATAGTGCAGGCCTATTGAACAGCCTGATGAACATTGGAAGTTGCTATCAATACCAAAAAAAATACGATACAGCCCTATTTTTTTCGCAGCAAACCTTGGCACTCTCCAGGCTCATTCATAAACCACGGGACGAGGTTAATAGTCTTGCCAATATAGGTGTTGCTTATGTAGGTCTGCAAAACTATGCGGCAGGAGAAACTACACTTACAGAAGCATTAAACAAATCAATATCCATCGACTATAAAGAGTCGTTATTTAGTATTTATGAAGGGATGGGAAGTATCATGCTTCACAAGAAGTATTACAACAAAGCACTGGATTGGTTCAATAAAGGCATACTCCTGGCTTCCGAAAAAAAGAGAAAGGAAATACTGGCTAATTATTATGATAACCTCGCCGAGTGTTATGAAAAAAAAGGTGATTATAACCAAGCGTATAATTTTATCCGCAATAGTGAAGCAATTCGTGACAGCCTGCTGAATGAAGAAAACCTGCGACAGATAAACGAGATGAATGCCATCTATGAGACTTCTAAAAAAGTAGAGACCATCGATGTATTAAGTAAAGAAGGAAAACAAAAAGAAGCTGCTCTCATCAGAAGTTACCGGGAAAGAAATTATTTTATTGTGGCGGCCATTCTTTTTTCTGCACTTGCAGCATTAGCATTTTATGCATATAGAAATAACCGAAAGCAGAAAGAACAATTAAATCTGCAAAAAGTAATTATTGAAAAATCATTAGCCGAAAAAGAAACATTGTTACGGGAAATACACCACCGGGTAAAAAACAACCTTCAAATAATTTCCGGGTTATTGAATTTACAAAGCAGGCAAATAGAGAATCCCGAGGCACAGGAAGCGGTCAGAGAAGGAAGGAATAGGGTGAAAAGCATGGCACTCATTCATCAAAAACTATATCAACAAGATAACCTGACGGGTGTAAAAATGAAAGAATACCTTAACGACCTTGTTTATACCCTTCAACAAACTTTTAAAGACAACAACACAACCATTCAAACTAATATTATTTGCAGTAACTTAACCCTTGATGTTGATACTGCAATACCACTTGGCCTAATTATTAATGAACTGGTAACCAACTGTTATAAGTATGCATTTAGCTATAAAAAGATTGGCCTGATTACTATCCGCCTCGAAGAAGCACAAAAGAAACTGTTGTTGGAAGTACGAGATGATGGCGTTGGTTTGCCACACAGCTTTGACATGAGTAGTTCAAAATCGTTCGGCATGAAATTGATACAATCGCTGGCAGCTAAATTGGAAGCAGTAATTGAAACAAAAAATGATAACGGCGCTGTATTTATTTTAACCATCAATAATTACCAATCAGCATAACAACTACTATGTCCTCACTCCGGATTATGATTGTGGAAGATGAGCCTGTAATAGCAGATGAAATCGCCATCACCATTGAAGACCTTGGCTATACTGTAGCCTGCAAAGTATTACATGGAAAAGATGTAGTACAATCATTTATTTCGAATATACCGGATCTTGTTCTGATGGATATTAATCTTGGTAATGGCCCCAATGGCATACAACTGGCAGCAGAAATAAAGCAAGAGAAAAATGTACCGCTAATATTTCTCAGTTCCTATTCAGACAAAACAACAATAGACAAAGCCAAACAAGTAAACCCGGATGGGTATATTATCAAACCTTTTGATGAAAAAGATTTACAGGTGGCTATTGAAATTGCTTTTTACCGGTTCGAACAGCAGCAGAGACCCGCAATGGAAGAAAAGCCGGAAACTTTCCTCATTAACAAGCATCTTTTTATTCGCCATAAAAACAAACTGGTAAAACTGAACCCCGGAGAAGTGATTTATGCAGAAGCGCAAAGCAATTATACACTGGTAAAAACAGAGAAAGAAAAATTTATACTCAGCACTACCCTTGGCGTAATTGAAGAAAAACTATTGCCATTTGGTTTCTTTCGGCTGCACCGTAGTTACTTGGCGAATGTGAGCAAAATAGATGCGATTGAAGAAGACCATGTTGTAATTGGTGGCGAATCGGTTCCGGTTAGTAAAAAGCAAAAGCAGGATTTACTCAACCATATAACCCAGCTTTAATCAACCTTTACGGCTTCCACTCAATTTTTAGCTCGTTTACACAATTGCTCCGGGATACAATTTTTAACGGAGGAAATTTATGAGCTGATTAAACCTTCCACTAAAAATCATGAAATGAACAGTAAAATTATTATAGCCATATTCGGCTGCCTTCTTACTAGCGCAATTATTGCACAACCATCCAATACAGCGATCATCAAACGCCTAACTCATACCGGGGTAACAAAAGTAGAAGTAGTAAAAACGGCAAAAGAATGGAAAGATGGTAAATATATTTATGTAGCCTATGCGAATGTAATAAAAGCCGTAGCCCCTGAAAAAGTGTTTGGGTTAAAAGGAGTATCCTTGGTTATTGCAACCATAGCCTATTATGATATTGGTGCAGCACAGCCTTTCCAGGTACTTGGCAGCGAAAGTAATGGGGAATACCGCGGTATTAATCTTCCGGTACCATCTGCTGCTGCACTAACAAAATATGCTACAGATTTAGCACAAATCAATCCTGAAAAATTTTTTATGCAGGCTTATTCTATAATTGCTGTTGAAAAGATAACTGTTACAAATCCCAATGCAGAATGGCTACATCCCGGCAAGCTAAAATTTGAAGGAACTATTGTGTATGTAGACCGACTTACCAAAGAAACTTTTCAACGTGTACAAGCCCCCTGTACAATGGAGTTGCATAGAGAAGCTTTGGATGCACCCTGGTATCTCGGCAAAGGGAGTACAGAAACGATGCAGGCAAGATATATTGGTGAAATTATTCATGCAGCCGATGCGCCACAATGGGCTACTTTGCCAAGTCTATCCGACAGAGTAGCAGAAAATGACAACAAAGAAAAAATAAAATCATTGGGTTTTGCTGCACCCCCAATTTTTACATCGGGTAAAGAACTGGCATTACACGTTAATGAGAAATTGCACAGTCTTTCGAAAGAACAATTTGCGGCGTACATGCAATTGCTATTACACACCGGACTTAAACAACCTGGTACTACTTTTACTCCCAATGGCAATGGTCAGCAATTAATTAACGATGTAATAGCCAAAGCTTATGATGGGTGGGGAAAATATAAAGACCAATACTGCCTGATACCTGACAAATTTGAAACGGCAGGTTCAGTTGTTTTCTGGTACAATAAGCGATATGACCGGAAATGTGATATTGACGCAGTTAAAGATGGCAGCACTTACGCAATAAATGGCATACATATTTTTTTAGATAAAAAGCAAGCAGATGATACTGCTTTTAAAGCGATAAGCTGTAGAACTGGAACTGCAGCACCAAACAGTAGTAATACACAAACAAATACTCATTCTTTTCAAAAAGGGGACAAAGTATTGGTCGAAGAAAATGGCAAATGGTACCCGGCTATAGTTCTTGATACAAAACCTGGCGAATGGTTTATACATTATGATGGTTATTCTTCCCAATACGACTTATGGGTAGGGCCATTGAGAATTAAAGCGAAGTAATTGATCAGGTAGAAAAATGCTATGCTATAAAAAACTAAATGTTCACAATTAATCCGTTTTATTGAACAATAAGTTTTGAATTCAATTGCTTCCCAGCACCAATAACATTAATAGTATAAAATCCAGGTGCAATTGATTCGGGTAATTCGATTGTTCTCGAAGCATTTCCACCATTATGCTGCCAGCTTGTTAAGTATACCTGCTGGCCGGCCTGGTTTATCAAACGTATAGTATAATTTTCTTTGGCGTTACTACTCAACTCCACTACTACCATATTATTTTTTACCGGGTTTGGATAAACAGTAAAATTCTCACTTTGCTCTCTATTAACTTTTACAATAGCACTGTGTTTAACTATGCCGCCTTTTTCGATCGCCTTTATTCTATAAAAAAATGTTTGCTGGTTTACCGTTCTGTCAACTTCGTTGTAGCCGGCTCTACTTCCTGTGTTTAACCGGGGCGTTACGTTATGAATAGTTGAAAAATTTATCCCATCTCCCGATCTTTCCAGCTCATATCTTTCTACATCTTCCTCTGTTTCATTTATCCATTCAATTTTATTATCAACTCCTGCTGTATATGCTTTTACAGATGAAAACTTAACCGGCAACGGGTTTGCCCCTGCACTGGAACTTCCCAATGCAAAAAATCCGAAAGCAGAAACGTTGTTCCAGGTTACAGAACCATTAGATACAATACCAGTATTGCCACCATTATTATTAAAGCTGCTCCAGGATGTACCAAACTGAGCCACTACTATGGAAGTTAAGTCTGTTACATAAGCGGCAGCATTACAATTACTACTTCCACTCCAGCTTAGTGTAACGTTTACGGAAGAAGTACCTGCCGTTCTTGATAAATCCCAATACTCACATGCACTAACACGGTAAAGTCCGGGTGCAGAAACTGAGCCAAGACCGCTTGCACTTCCACGAATAAATTCTGCTGTAAATGCATCACCTGGTAAAGCTGGTGCTGAAATACCTGTATATCTGTGGCCCGCATTTACTTTACCAATAGGAAAAAGAAATGCCGTGTTTCCATTTTTTCGCATAGGCCCGTTTACAAATGAATTGTCGGAACCACCAGAAATTCTTGAAGCATAATTTGCACCAGCAACTGTACTTCCGGCTTCCATGGTAAGCAAATTACTGGTAGTAGTTATATGACCAGATTGTAGGGTAAGTGTACCAGCAACTGTTATTGGCTGTTGTAAAGTAACTCCAGTAGTAGTATTACCGGCACTATTATTAATGGCAAGATTGTTTACCTGGTTTGCATTGGGAGATGTAGTAAATATTCCACTGTTTTGTAATGTCGATCCATTATAAGTATAATTAGCCGCACTGCTGAATACACGGGTAGCTAAAGAAGTTGATACAGTTCCGATAGTGCCATTTTGCACTCCATCTGTATTAGCAGTTATCAAACTACCACCTGGATTTAATATAAACTCATTGTTACTTCCTGGACTTGCACCACTAGAGCTCACAACCTGGTTAGTACCAGCATCCAATATCCCCCCATTATTGATTGTTAGATGACCACCCCACACAGCTGTGCCAATACTGGATAATTGAATATTGGACAATAATTGTAATCGGCTATTATTAACAATCGTAAAATTGGTGTATGAAATATTCGCAGGTGTTGACGCCGAAAATGTTTGTGTACCTGATTTATTAAAAGTTATTGTTCCATTTGCAATTGAATTATCACTGGTTGAAGTGGTAAGTATGGCCGTACCCGTTAAGGAAAAATCGCCACCTAAATTTAACTCGGTAAAATTGGCTGCATCAGAACTTCCATATGCAAAATCAAACATACCTCCGGATTGAGAGAAGTTACCCGAAATGTTAAGTATGATTTTATTTAAGGTTACAGATCCACCACTTGCTACATGAAAATCAAAATAAGTAGAGGTAGCAGTTGTACCCGTCATAAGAAAATTTCCATCTATGTTTACGGTAGCTGTAATATTATCTCCATCGGTAATTGAAAACCAGGTCGCATCATTCACCTCTAAATCACCGCCAATATTTAAAGTATAAGTACTGCCATTTGCAGTTGATAATGACACTCTGTTAGTATTTGTATTACCAATAGTAAAATCTCCATCAATTGTTGTAAGTTCTCCGTCAAGATCTATTGCTGTAGTCTGGTTCGGGTTATTCCAGGAAAAATTCCCAAAAGATTGATCAAGGCCGCCGGGAGTTGTAGATGTAACACCCGTGATATTGCAATCAGCTGCATCGTTCCAGATTGCTATTGGAATAGCACTTCCGTTTACCTCATGAACATAAGTAGCCGTACTATTCATTCGTATCACTGCATTTGCTCCTCCTTTAGTGAACACACCATAAGTATTTTGCTGCCCTGCAACATCTAATGCTACTCTTATAGTTCCGTTAATAGCAGCTTCTAAGCCTGTAGTGTTAGAAGTAGTGAGAGTAAGTCTCCTGTCATTCGAACCGTTATCTCTGCCAGCAATTGTAAGTGTTGCTCCAGCATCAATCAATATCGCATCAGTAGCAGCAGTTGTAACTGTCAATGTTCTGTTTCCAGATGTATTGGGTTTTAATGTTACATTGGTGGTTCCTGTTACTTGCAGCTTCCCGATATTTTGTGTGGGAACATTGAGGATAGTAAACGTAGTGTTTGTATTTAATAAAACTACATCAGTAGCTGCGGGCACTCCATTTGGATTCCAGTTATTGGCACTGTTCCAATTGATTCCATCGCCTCCGGCATCCCAGGTTTTCTGAGCCGTAATAATTATCGGGGACAAAATCAGTGCAATAAAGTACAAGCAAAACTTACCTGATTTTGGATACAGCTTTTTCATGACAATTGGATTTTAGGAGTAAACCATTACTGATTTACTGGTTTTACCTTACGAAAATAAGTTTCGTTAAGTGTAAGTACCTAAAATATCGCATTAGAAACCCTCTAATGTCCGGTAATAAAGTAGTTTTACTTAGGTCAAATACGAATCGAAAAAAAGCAATATGGAATACTTCTGTTTAAATTTTTTACTGGAATAACAGTAAATAAGCCAATGCATACAGCAGATTTTTTACAATCATTCATTTGTATTATTCCTGACCAATAAATGAAATTGTACGTTGAAATATTTTAAAAAAACGATGTAACTATCCGTGACTAAGCGAACTGTTTTGTCTATGAAAAAAAGCTAACTGCTAATTTTCTTATTTATACTACTCATTTAGGTAATGAATAATTCTTGCTCTCACTAAGTGCAACCACTAATTTTCAATTTTTAGTCGTTGTTTTGATTGACATTGGTTTTTTTGTTCGCTAAGTTTGGTTGAACCGAATATCCAAACCACCATGAAAGCCACCCTATCCCTCATTGCGTTTTTACTATACGCATCAATCTCATCAGCACAAATATTACCACAAACTCCATGGACATGGATGAAGGGAGATAATACAATAGATCAAACAGGAATTTACGGAACACAATGCATTGCTAATAATAGCAACAAACCCGGAGCAAGAAACTATTCCACAACATGGCGTGATACTACTGGTAATCTATGGCTGTTTGGTGGTTTAGGATATGGAATTTCCGGAATGGGCTATTTAAATGACTTATGGAAATATACTCCTGCTACTAATAACTGGACCTGGGTAAAGGGTGACAATACAATTGAGCAATATAGTATCTATGGAACAATGGGAACAGCTAATGCAACAAATAAACCCGGAGCTGCATATGGCAGTGTATCGTGGACCGATGCCAACAACACTCTTTGGTTGTTTGGTGGATATGGTTATACCAACAATGATTTTGGATTTTTAAATACTATCTGGAAATACAATCCGGCTACCAACCAATGGATATGGGTAAAAGGAGATAAAACAATTGACAAAGTTGGTGTATATGGTACAAAAGGAACTGCCCATACAAATAATAAACCGGGAGCAAGATATGGTTGCCGCACATGGATAGATGCAAGTGGTAACTTTTGGCTCTATGGCGGTTTTGGTTTTGGAGAAAGCGGCAACGGAATATTAAACGATCTATGGAAATATAATCCTGCAACCAATCAATGGACATGGATCAGTGGTGATAAAACAATTAACCAACGGGGAGTATATGGAACAAAAGGCATATCGGGCAGTGTAAATAAACCCGGAGGAAGATACCTTAGCAGTTCATGGACTGATAATAGCGGGAACTTTTGGATGTTTGGAGGTTATGGATTTGATGAAACAAGTCCGGGTAGATTAAATGATATGTGGAAGTATAATCCAGCAGCCAACGAATGGACTTGGGTAAGTGGTGAAAAAACTGTCAATCAATTGGGAGAGTATGGAACACAAGGACAACCTGATATGGCTAATAAACCCGGCTCAAGATATATCAGTAGCTCATGGACAGATGCTGCAGGTGAGCTATGGTTATTTGGTGGCTTTGGAAACGATGCTGTTAGTGTTGGCAATTTAAATGACCTCTGGAAATTTAGTCCCGTAACCAATGCATGGACATGGATGAAAGGAGATAACATTGTTGATCAGCCAGGAATATATGGTACCCAGGGTTTACCTGATCCAACCAATAAATCAGGGGCAAGAACAGCCAGCGTTACATGGACCGATAATAATGGCAATCTCTGGTTGTTTGGTGGACATGGTTTTGATGGAAGTTCTGAAGGCGAGTTAAATGATCTTTGGAAGATTACCAGTATCGGCATTTTACTTCCTTTAAAGCTATTGCAGTTTAATGCTGTCTTAAATAATAATGATGTTCGCTTACAATGGCAATCTGAGCAGGAAACAGCATTCAGCCATTTTAATATACAGCGCAGTGTTGATGGTATCAATTTTACAACAATTGGCCACATCAGCGGAAATGGCAACAGCGGAAGAAGTAATTATAATTATACTGATAATGATTTACAAAGCACAAGTCTGAAAG
Organism: Bacteroidia bacterium Ga0077558; assembly: GCA_001464625.1. Classification (GTDB taxonomy): domain Bacteria; phylum Bacteroidota; class Bacteroidia; order Chitinophagales; family Chitinophagaceae; genus JJ008. The sequence goes on from LNFJ01000043.1 coordinate 20,068, forward strand.
TATTCTATCGCTTACAGATGGTGGATAAAGATGGCCGTTTCAATTATAGCAAAGTGCTGGTATTTGATTTAAAACAAACAACAACAACCTTCACTGCTTTTCCTAACCCTGTAGTACATTCTTTAAATGTATCTTTTACGCAAGAGATAACAGGCAAAGTAGTGATAAGTATTACAGATATGAAAGGAGTAACAATAAAAAGACAAACTCAAAATATAGTGGCGGGCAGGGCCAGCACCAACATAGATGTAAGTAACCTGGCCCCGGCAACCTATATTATATCATTGATAAATGATAGTGGTACTACTCAGCAAAAATTCATCAAACAATAAAAAAGGCCATCTCGTTTAGAACGAGATGGCCTTTTAATTATTCTATACTTTGCTATTATTGAATAACAAAGGTTTTACTTTCTTTAAAATTTTCACCGCTGATCATCATCACATAAAATCCTGCTTTAACAGATGCCGGAATAGTAACCGCCTGTGATACATTTCCACCCGGGTGTACAATTTGTTTGGCAGAAACCTGCTGGCCTGCAGCATTCATGATACGTAAGGTATACAGACCTTTAACAGCAGCAAATCCGATGGTAACCTCACCACTTGTAACAGGGTTTGGATACAAGGTGATTCCTTTCACTGTTTTGCCGATATCCACTCTCAGCATTTTGCTATAGATAACTTTTCCATCCAATTCTACAACTTTAATTCTGTAGAAGTTAGTACCAGCAATTGGAGCAGCATCTAAGCTAACATAGTTTTGCTTATCTGTCTGGTTGCTTCTTGCATTTAACTGACCGATAGCTACAAAATCATTACCGTTAGCAGAACGTTCTACAATATAATTAACAACATCTTTTTCTGTAAGGTTAGACCATTCAATTTGAACAGCACTACCTTTTTCAAATGCTTTTACATCTGCGAAAGTAACAGGTAGTGGGTTTTGATCTCCGGCAATATTTCCCAGTGCAAATGGACTAAATACTGTAACAGCATTTCTTGTAACAGTACCAGTGACAGGTGTACCAGCTCCTACACCTGAATGAGAATCCCAACTCGTACCAAAATGAGCTATAGTAATTGAAGATGGCTGAGTAACATAGTTACCAGTTCCACAACCACTATTGCTGAACCATCCAACAGTTATATTGATTGAATTATTATTAGATGGATCCGCAACTTCATTAAGAACCCAATACTCACAATTGCTTACATTCAATAAACCTGGAGATGTAATAGCTCCCAAAGCTGTAGCACTAGCTCTTCTATATTCAGCAAGAAAAGCATCCCCTGCCTCATTTGGTGCAGATATAGTTAATGGTGAAAATATACCCGCATCACCAACAGGAAATATAAAACCACTGTTACCAGTTTTTTGTACAGGTCCATCAATATGCGATGCAGTAGAACCCCCACCAGGTATTGTTCCTGTTGAAGTGATTAAAAGAAGACCATTGGAAGAAGCTGTATTTACAACACCATCTGTAAGAGTCATTACACCAGTTACCGTAATATCTCTTGAAAGAGTAACACCTGCCACACTTGAATTGTTGATAGTAACAGCACCAAATGTAGTAGGCTGACTACCGCCAATATCTTGAACTGCAGAACCATTAAAGTTTACTACAGTTGTACCTGGAGTAAATGCTGCTGTGCTGTTTTTTATCCAATTTCCGGTAATGCTTAAAGTATTTCCTCCCGCTAATGTAAACGGCGCATTCGCAGATATTGTTAAGTTTCCGCTTACTGTTCGAGCTGCACCAAGTGTCCATGTTTTGGTATTTGCATTAGAAATCGTCAGGTTGCTATAGTTGCGATCTGTTACAGTTTGAGTTCCTCCATTATATTCAATTGTAGAATTAGCACCAAGTGTCAATGTAGGGGTATTAGTTGTAGTATTAATAGCAGTTGTAGTTGCACCGGAAAAACCATCTGCATCCGCTGTTCTATATGTACCATTAATTAAAACAGTTCCCGCTGCAGCTCCAAATGAAACTTGTCCTGTACCCGCAGCCATAGTAGAACCTGCTGCAACAGTTAGTGTTCTCGTGCCAGTACCGAAAGCGAGGTTAAAATTTGCAATATTGAAAAGACTCGCTGAATTAATATTTCCAACTGTTACATTGTTAAACAAAGTAGTTGCACCAAGTGCAGCTTGCAATGATGCGCCAGTAGCTGTGTTTGTATTGTTAATGGTTAAATCATGATACACATAGTTTGTTCCGTTAACAGGTATGGTTTGGGCCCCAGATCCGTTAAAATTAACAGTATATGTTGTAGTGCCACTATTCCTGATTATTGCACCCCCTGTAATATTACCTCCTACATTTAAGGTACCTGCATTTGCATTATCAAATCTTATATAGTTTCTATCAATATCGCCGTCAGCCATTGTAATATTACCAGAGACATTAACAGTACCGCCACTTTGAATTCTTACTCTGCAATCCCTATTATCATTCGTAGTAACTGCCATAGTAATTGAACCACAAGTAAGAGTTGCTCCATCCACAGAGATTCTCTTATCATCGCCATTTCCTGTTCCAGCATTAATAGTTACCGCTCCGTTAACGGTAAGTAAGAACCCGGAACTAAGTGTAAGTGTACTGGCATTACCACCACCTTGAATAACCAATGTGCCTAAATTATTTGTAGGGCTTACATCTAAAGTAATAGCATCACCATCCAAAATTGTTACAGTGCCTGGTACAGCATTTTGGCCAGGAAACCCTTGTCCAGGTGTTGGAGTAGCCCAAGTATTCGGCAAAGCGTTTAATCGTTCCCAACTAGCTAAAGTTCCCCATGCACCACCAACTGAACGATAATCACCAACAGCTTGTGCCGCTGCAAAAAAACTGATGCCCATTACAGCCATCATTGAAAGTAAAATCTTCTTCATACTCAGAGTTTTTAGTTTTTTAAGTTTCGATACGGTTTTGGTTTTGCAATGCTGGATTTTACTGTCATTCTTCAACTTGAAAAACGGATATATATATAATACTTAGCAGTGTACAAAAAGGTACAATTGCCTGAAATTTCAACGTATGCTTTTTTTGAAATGGGTAAATGGTCTTTACTGCGGGATATTGAAGAATAGCTTTCGCTATGGAGAACAAATATAATAGACGGGGTTTATACTTGCAAGTTTTTACATGGATTTTCACTGATGATTACTAGTAATTCTACGATTCTAAAGCTAAAGCTTAAGGAATTGTTGATTCAAATTATTTGCAAGTCAGAGATATTTTGCTGTATGACTTTCTTTTTTCTTTTTTAGATCAGTAGGTTTGCCTGCAAAAACAAGATTGCCACCGGCATCTCCTGCTTCAGGGCCAAGGTCTATTACCCAGTCTGCACTTTTAATTACATCGGTATTATGCTCGATCACTAAAATAGAATGTCCCTGTTCTATTAATGCATTAAAAGAGGCGAGTAATTTTTTTATATCATTAAAATGAAGCCCGGTTGTTGGCTCATCAAAAATGAAAAGTATTTTATTGTTAGCTCGTCCTTTACCGAGAAAAGAAGCCAGTTTTACCCGCTGTGCTTCACCACCAGATAAAGTATCCGACGACTGTCCCAGTTTTACATACCCCAACCCTACATCACTGAGTGGTTGAATGGCTTTTGCTAAACTTATTTCATCATAAAAAAAATCGATGGCTTCATCCACACTCATCTCTAGTACATCGTAAATGCTTTTGTCATTATATTTCACTTCCAGCACTTCTTCTTTAAATCGTTTTCCCCCGCATGATTCGCAGGTAAGATGTACATCAGCGAGAAACTGCATCTCTACTACTTGTTCACCTTCACCTTTACAAGTATCGCACCTTCCGCCATCTACATTAAAAGAAAAATGTTTGGGTTGAAAGCCCCGCATTTTACTCAATGGTTGCCGGGCATACAAGTCTCTTATTTCATCGTATGCTTTTATGTAGGTAACCGGGTTACTTCTTGATGATTTACCAATAGGATTTTGATCCACCATTTCTATTTGTCCGATACTTTCTATATCACCCGTTAATTGTTTATGAAAACCGATCTTATCACCAAACTCTCCTTTAATTTTTCTTAAAGCAGGAGCCAATATTTGTTTTACCAATGTTGTTTTTCCACTACCACTTACACCACTTACTACGCACAATACATTTAATGGAAACTCAACCGTAATGTTTTTTAAATTATTATGCCTTGCTCCTTCTACTATTATCGAGCTATTCCATTTGCGAACATTTTTTGGCGGGTCAATCGATAGATCACCATTGAGGTATTTACCTGTCAGACTAGCAGGGTTTGAAATAATTTCGTCGTAATCTCCTTCTGCAATTACTTCACCGCCGAGATGTGATGCCAGCGGCCCCATATCAATAATATGATCGGCCTCCCGCATCATCATTTCATCATGCTCAACTACTACAACGGTATTGCCCAAATCTCTTAATTCTTTCAATACCTGTATAAGGTTAGCCGTATCTCTTGAATGAAGACCAATAGATGGTTCATCCAAAATATACAAGGAGTTGGTAAGATTGCTTCCCAAGCTTCGTGTTAATTGTATCCGTTGACTTTCGCCACCGCTTAATGAATTAGCAAGCCTACTAAGCGTTAAATAACCAAGCCCCACTTTTAATAATGTATCAAGCCGGTTATTTAATTCAATAAAAATTCTTTTACCTACCTCTTTATCATGTGCACTCAGTTTATTTTCCACTGCATCAAACCAAACTTTCAGATCCTTTACCGGCATACTGCTAAGTTCACCGATATTTTTTCCATTCACTTGCACATACAATGCTTCTTTGCGAAGACGATAGCCATTACAATCCGGGCAATCTGTGCGGCCACGATAACGACTTAACATTACCCTATACTGAACTTTGTACAATTGAGATTCTACATCTTTAAAAAAATCATTGATGCCCATTACCCCATCGCTGCCTTCCCATAATTGTTTATATTGTTTATCGGTAAGATCCGCTACCGATTTATGCACCGGAAAATTGAATTGCTTCGCACCTTTTATAAAATTCTGACGCCACCAATCCATCTTCTCACCTTTCCAGGGAGCAACAGCAGCATCATACACACTTAGTCTTCTATCGGGAATAACGAGATCCGGATCAATGCCTAATACCTGGGAAAAACCTTCGCAGGTAGGGCAAGCACCAAATGGATTATTGAAAGAAAATAAATTCGGCTGCGGTTCTTCAAATTGCATTCCGTCCAGCTCAAAGCGGTTGTTGAAGTGGAGAAGGGACGAGTCGGGGGTCGGGAGTCGGGAGACTGAGCCTTTAGACCGTTTCTTTCCTGACTCTTGACTAACCACTCCTGGCCCAGTCTGTACTTCAATATACACGTCACCTTCACCTTCATAAAAAGCTGTACCCACAGAATCACTTATTCGATGCTTATCATCTTCATCAAATTCTTTCACTACAATTCTATCAATAAGAATATGCGTTATTTTTTTTGTCTTTAATTCTTTATCTGCCAACTCTAATAACTCTTCGATCCTATGAACGACTCCTGACTCTTGACTCCTGACTACCGACTCACGACTATAGACTCTGGAGAAACCTTTCTGCACCAAAATATTCAACTCTTCTTTAATATCACGGTTTTTATGTTGTTTGAATGTTGCAAGAATAAAAACCTTATCGCCTTCTTTCAACTTCATTATTGCATTCAACACATCTGTTACATCATCCTTCTTTACTTGTTTTCCAGAAATGGGGGAAATGGTTTTTCCAATTCTTGCAAAAAGCAACCGCAGGTAGTCATAAATCTCCGTCATACTGCCTACTGTACTGCGGGGAGTTCTTGTAATTACCTTCTGTTCGATAGCAATGGCCGGGCAAAGACCTTTGATATAGTCCACATCCGGTTTATTCATCCGGTTCAGGAACTGGCGGGCATAAGCACTCAGGCTTTCGGCATATCTGCGCTGACCTTCTGCGTATAATGTATCAATTGTTAGGGATGATTTGCCCGAACCGGATACTCCCGTGACTACGATTAATTTGTTCCTCGGAATTTCAACGGTAACATTTTTTAAATTATGTACCCTTGCGCCCTTTATAAGGATATTTTCTGCGGAAATTACGGTCTTCGATTTGGCGGGATTTTTCCCTTTTATTGTTTTTTCCATTATTTGTATTGCAAATGTAAAGCCTTACTGGGCTTGATTTTAAACCAAAACTCTTAACATTTTCTTAGCACCCTAAACTACAGTTTGCCTTTACAAATGTTTGGCAATTTGATGAAAAGGGCTATTTTTAGTTTCCAATATATCCAAAAAATGAAAAACTTAAAATTTAACCCGCCTATCGCCTAAACTTCTACATCACTTTTTTTTCGAATTTATCAAAGCCAATATCCATTTGAATTGTTGTGGCATTATGCCATGCAAACAAACCTAAACTGTAGGAGTTATGAAAGCATTTATCAAACAAACCGATCATGAATTAATCCATCTGTTTACAGAAGGAAACCTTGATGCCCTTGAAGCATTGGTGCTTCGGCATAAGGATAAGTTATATACTTCTATTTTGTTCCTGGTAAAGGACAAGTACCTGGCAGAAGATATTTTCCAGGACGCCTTTATCCGCATAATAGATACCATGCGTGGCGGACGCTACACCGAA
>LNFJ01000044.1 GCA_001464625.1 Bacteroidia bacterium Ga0077558
ACTCAGCCAATAATCCCTGTGTGTAGGGATCATTTTTCATATATCCCGCAGGATTATTGATCCATTTCAGCAACTCATTATGATCGGCCCATTTGTGCCTTTCTTCTAATCCAGCCAAAGCAGGACCAGTACCATTCTTACCAATCTGGTGACAGGAAGCACATTTACCCATGAAGATAGCCTTGCCCGCAGCTATATCCTGAGCGGAAACATATACAAAAGAAAAAACGAATACCGAAAGTAGAGTTAGCGTTAGTTTTTTGCCGATTGGTTTACAAGGAATCATAGACACAGTTGATGCTAAAAAATGTGGATAAAAACCGTTAATCAGCCGCAAAAATAAGTCAGGAAGTTAACAAAATAGCAACGCCTTTAACTTTTTTTTGAGCCGCTACCAGCTTGCGTTTCAGCGGATTTATTAGTTTTTTTTTTGATAGAGTAAAATTGTTTGTCATAAAAAGGTCAACTCTTCAATAAAGTTCAACAGATGTGTGAATAGCGCATTTTATTGCCTTTTTTTTCCTGACTTTTGCCGCCAATTAACATCACATGTTCGAACGTCTGCAAAAAAAATGGAAAGTAAACGGGCTGCAACTGGCATTAATTCTTTGCACTTTTGCCATCGGCGGTAGTGCAACCGGTTTTGTAGGTAAAAAAATTATGAATGTTCTGGCCATTCAACAGGATTGGCTCTGGGCAGTTATTTACATTCTTTTAGTAACTATTATCTGGCCGCTGGCGGTATTGATAGTGAGCATACCATTCGGCCAATTCAAATTCTTTACCGGTTATATAAAGAAGATGGGGGAGAAAATGGGGTTGACGAAGAAAGGGTCGGAGATCGGGAGTCGGGAGTCGGAAGAGTCTTAAAGTGCGGATTTTCATTTTAATAGCCTCAATTTCCAGTCACATATCAATTTTTTTCATTTTGCTTTTGCAACGCAGCTTCTGCGGCAATATAGCCAAACGAAGACCATTGCTTTGTAGCTATTGCTTTTTCAAAAAACAACCGGGACATTTCCGGCATACCTTTCAATTTAGCATAATAGCCAGCTCCAAAAAAAAGAGTGGCTGCACTTACACTTGTCGAATCTTTTCCTACGGCTGTTCGTGGTAGTAACGTATGAGTGTATCGTTCAATTTCACTTTTATCCGGATTGTGTACATAATAATAAAGCAGACTCAGGTAATCGCCATTTTCTATCAACTTCGGTGTGCGGGGAATTATAGCAAAAAAATTCTCGGCTTCTTCTGTTTTTCCCTGGGAGAGCTCCGTAATATAAAGCCAGTTAACCATAGCCACCAGCATATCATCATTTTTGGAAGCGACAATACCACGGTAATAAGCTTTCTCGGCTTTTTCATATTGTCTTATTAGGAAATAAGCCAACCCAAGGTGGTAATAGGTATTCGTTCTTAAGGTGCTTACCGGAGTGTTTTTTTCATTGGGAATACCATCTGGTTCTGTCTCATCTGGTTGGCCTTGTATAAGCGTTGCCGCTTTTTCCAAATCTTCGATCGCTTTATCAAAACAGCGCAATGTAATATACCGATGGCCACGATGGCGATAAAAACGGGCATCGTTGGGATGCAAAGCAATGCCACGGGTAAAAATATCGATCGCTTTTTTATAATTACCGGGATAGGCTTCTCTCCTGCCCAACCAAAGTATCGCATCTGCATTCATCGAATCTTTTTCATATTCCTGCCGGGCTTCTGCCAGTTTGGTGGCATATATTTTTTGAGCTGCTTCACTTAATTGAGGCATCGGCCATGTTTTATTCTCAAAACATTCTACCTGGGCTGTAGTATAGAAGCCGGCAATCAGCCCTATAAAAAGAAAATATATTCTCATGCTGAAAAGTTACAAATTTGCGGCTGAAAAACATTTATGCAAAGAATAGCCATTTTCGCCAGCGGTTCGGGCAGCAATGCACAAAAGATCATGGAGCATTTTCATGCTTCAAAAAAAGTAGCGATTGCGCTGGTTGTTTGCAATAAACCGGGGGCAGGTGTTGTAACTATTGCAGATCAACATAACATACCTGTTTTAATTATTGAAAAAGAGCGGTTCTCTAGTGGTGATAGCTATATTAATGAATTAAAAGAACATCAAATTGATTTTATTGTACTCGCCGGTTTTCTGTGGAAGATACCTTTAGCATTGATACAGGCTTATCCCAATCATATCATTAATATTCATCCCGCCTTGTTACCCAACTACGGTGGCAAAGGAATGTATGGACAAAAGGTTCACCAGGCCGTAATTGATAATAAAGAAAAAGAAAGCGGTATAACTATCCATTATGTAGACGAGCAGTACGACAATGGCAAAACACTATTGCAGGCAATATGCCCGGTATTAAAAGATGATACTGCTACATCACTTGCTCAGCGTATTCAATTACTGGAGCATGAACATTATCCGAAAGTGATTGAGAAATTGCTGACGCAACAGGAAATACAAGCACACAGATGATTTTGCTACGCAAAATTGTAGATGTTTAAATTCTAAAAATCTTTTGAGTTCACAATTCCCTTTCTGCTTCGCAGAAAGAAATCTGTGTTCATCCGTTTTACCAGAGTCATCTGTGTGCCTTTATTTTATTTCACTCCAATCATTAGCATTTCGTAATTTCCATTCCTAATAATTTTCACGATGAAACATCTTTCCTTACTACTTCTTGCTGTTACCAGTTTTCTTTTTTCTTTTTCTCAGGTTGATATTAGTGCCGGTAAAAACAAATACACCATTCTTCAACCCGCCAAGCCTGAGCAGCAAGGCTTTTCTCCAGAAAGATTGAAACGAATAGATAATAATATTAACGACTGGATCAATGATGGAAGACTGAACGGTGCTGTAGCATTAATTATCCGCAATGGAAAAATTGTTTATCATAAAGCTTTCGGGTATGATGATCTGGAAAAAACAAAACCTATCCGCACCGATAATATCTTTCGCATTGCATCACAAACAAAAGCCATTACCAGTGTAGCAGTGATGATGTTATTTGAAGAAGGAAAATTTTTATTAGACGATCCAATCTCCCGCTACATTCCTGAATTTGCCAAACAACAAGTGCTGGATAAATTTAATGAAACAGACAGCAGCTATACAACAGTACCTGCAAAATCGGAAGTTACCATACGCCAATTATTAACACATACCTCCGGTATTAGTTATGCGCAGATAGGAACAAAAGAAGCGAATGCCATTTTTGCCAAAGCAAATTTGCATTCAGGTCTTGGTGCCGAAAATGGAAGAGTATTAGGACCTGATATGAAAAAATTGGGGAAGCTTCCGTTGCTGCATCAGCCGGGAGAAAAATTTACATACGGATTAAATACCGATGTGCTGGGTTATTTGGTAGAAGTTGTTTCCGGTATGACTCTTGACCAGTTTTTTCGTCAGCGCATTTTTGTGCCGCTGGGAATGAATGATACATATTTTTATTTGCCCGCTGCCAAACATAACAGGTTGGTTAATTTATTTAGAGAAGAAAATAAAAAATTGGTTTCACCTGGTGCAGATATTACCATGAATGGCAAGTTCATTGTTGACTATCCTAAACTCCCGGGCACTTACTATTCGGGTGGTGCGGGGCTTTCATCCTCTACCACCGACTATGCCATTTTTTTACAAATGCTATTGAATGGTGGTGAGTATAATGGCAGACGGTTCCTTTCCCGAAATACAGTACGAATGATGACGATGAACCAGATTGGAGATATAAACCGGGGTGCTAATAAATTTGGATTAGGCTTTGGCCTTACTACTGAAAAAGGAAGCAGCTTGCTGCCCACTCCCGAAGATGTGTTTGAATGGGGCGGTGCATTTGCCACCACCTACTGGGCCGATCCGAAAGAAAAAATAATCGGCATATTTTACCGGCAATTATGGGGCAGCACTTTCGGAGAAATTGCGAATAAGTTTAAAGTATTGGTTTATTCCGCTTTAAATGACTGATAACGGAGTCTTTTACCATTCATTTTGCACTTTCTTTTGTTACTTGCCGGATTAACCACCAAAGTAGAATATGAAGTAGTTGGACCAGGGTAGACTTACTATTATTCATTTTGGCAAATATTTGTTTTGCGTCGATATTATTTCTACATACCACTTCTTATTGTCATCTCTTTATTACTAAGCAGCATAACTGCTTCAGCCCAACTGTATAAAATAAAGGGGGTGGTGTATGATAGTTCCCGCAATAATCCCCTGCAATCTGTAAGTGTGCTTTCAACTTCAGGTGCAGGAGCCGTTACCAACGCAGATGGTGTGTATGAAATAATGGTAAGCGAAGCAGATTCTATTTGGTTTAGCTACCTTAATAAACCCACCATGAAATTTCCGATTGCCAAAATTGCCAACACCCTGCAATTTGATATTTCGTTGCAAGTAAATGTACCTACACTAAAAGAAGTAAAAATAAAACTGAAGAATTATAAGTTCGACTCCACACAAAACCGGATCGACTATGCCAATATCTTTAACTACCAAAAGCCGGGACTAAAAACTACCACACCGCAATACGGAGCCGCTGCCGGGTTTGATGTAAATGAGATCATCAATATGTTCCGTTTTAAAAGAAACCGCAGTATGGCATCTTTCCAAAAGCGGTTGTTGCTGGAAGAACAGGATAAATTTATTGACTACCGCTTTAGTAAAGCCCTTGTACGGCGGCTCACATTACTTAACGGCAACGAGCTGGATAGTTTTATGCGGGTATTCCGTCCATCGTTTATGTTTACCAAATTTGCCGGCGACTACGACTTCCAATTATTCATTAAAGAATCATTCGATCGTTACAAAAAAGGTCTGCGCCCCATACCTTTTCTAAAAGACGAAGAAGAAGAATAATTTTCCCTAAACGTTCCTCACACAAATAGTAAAAGAAAGTTATCTTACTGCTTCGCAGTATTTTATACTCCCCCCTTGTAAACGCAACTGAAAATCTATCCCTGGTATTTTTAAGCAAGTGTGCAACAAATATTTAGCAGCCTGTGAGCCTATGACCGGATGCAAAAACCACTACCAAAACAACCTAACATGATAAAACAAATTGCTACGCTATTCTCCTTTTTTATTGCTGCTTCTACTTTTGCCCAACAAACAGTTATCAGCAATGTAAACATCGTGGATGTAAAAACGGGCAGGCTGTTGCCGGGGCAAACCATTGTTATTAATGGAGAAAAGATTGAGCAGGTGGGTCCTTCTGCCAAAATAAAACCCATAGCCGGTGCAAAAACAATTGATGGCAGTGGGAAATACCTGATGCCCGGGATGACAGATGCACATATTCATTTCTTTCAATCAGGAGGGCTATATACCAGGCCAGATGCCGTAGATCTTCGCAAAAAAATGCCATATGAAAAAGAAAAAGCTTTTGGCACCAACAATGCGACGGATTATTTGAATCGTTATTTACGGTTAGGCATCACCTCGGTTATTGATGTAGGCGGACCGATGGCCAATTTTACGGTAAGAGATTCTATTGGCAAAACAATGCTTTCGCCCAATATATTGGTTACGGGTCCTTTATTCTCTATGGTAGATAGAGACCAGTTTGGCACTGACCGGCCCATCATCAAAATAACCAGTTTTGATGAAGCAGATGCTTTGTTCGGCAAAATGCTTCCCCTAAAACCAGATTTTATAAAAATCTGGTACATAGCTGGTGCCAATCTTCCGGCAGAAAAGAATTTTGCCTTAGTAAAACATATCGCCGATAAAACCCATGCCAACGGATTAAAGCTGGCTGTTCATGCAACAGAATTAAAAACAGCACAACTAGCAGTAGAAGCTGGCGCAGATATTTTAGTGCATAGTATAGATGATGAAGTGGTGCCGGATGATTTTGCCAAAAAATTAAAAGATAAAAAAGTAACCTATATACCAACACTTATTGTAATGCATGGCTATTACAATGTGTTTGCCGGCAAACATAATAATCACCCGCAAGATCTTGCGTGGGCAAATGCATTTGTATATGGATCTATTACCGACCCGGAAGCAATGGCCGAAGCAGATCTGCCGCCGGTATTAGAAATGTTTCGTGAAAATGGAATTCCGGCTGATGCAAGAACTGCAGATTCGATTTCAGCCATCAACCTTATCAAATTGCATAAAGCAGGTGTAAACATTGCCAGCGGTACCGATGCAGGCAATATCGGAACTTTTCATGCTTCATCGTATATACAGGAATTAGAAGCGATGCAAAAAACGGGAATGACGGTGCCGGACATTATTAAAGCCTCTACTATTAACCCGGCTATTGGTTTTGGAAAAGAACAACAATGGGGAAGTATTGAAAAAGGAAAGCTGGCAGATCTTTTACTGTTGCAAAAAAATCCGTTAGAAGCATTACAACATCTCAATAGTATTGAATCGGTTTTCAAAAATGGAAAACAGCTAATACCCGACAGTATTATAAAAGAAACGCCGGAAGCAATCGTACAACGCCAACTGAATGCTTATAATGCAAGAGACATTGATGCTTTTATGGATACTTATAGTGATGATGTAGAGCTGTATGATTTTCCCAATACTCTTACTACAAAAGGAAAGGAAAACATGCGAAAAGGGTACGAAGGTTTTTTTAAGAATGCCACCAACCTGTATTGCGAAATTGAAAAGCGAATGGTCATTGGTAATAAAGTAATAGACCATGAAAAAGTAAGGGCCGGTACCAGTACACTTCGTGCAGTAGCAGTATATGAAGTAGAAAAGGGGAAAATAAAAAAGGTAACTTTTATAGATTAATAGCGATGAATAACAACAGCACCAAAGAGCGGATTATCCGGTTTATCATTTATATAATCGTAGGGTTTCTTGCTGCCTTCCTGTATCGTTATTTTAAAAGCGACTAGGGAATAAAGTACCGCAATTTGCTTATACAACTATTTTACAATTAGACTAAAACTAATAGCATGAAAAAATTATTTCCTTTGCTTTGTATCGTTCTATTTGCCTGTACTCAAAAGGAAAAGACACATCCTGCTGCACAGCAAATGGACGAATATTTAACAGGCCTTCATAAATTCTATCGCTTTAATGGCAATGTGCTGGTAGCCGAAAATGGAAAAATGATTTTTCAGAAATCCTATGGCGTTGCCAATTTTGATTCGCAGCGGCTGTTGAATGATTCCTCTGTATTTGAGCTGGCTTCTGTAAGCAAACAATTTACAGCAACTGGTATTTTACTTTTAAAAGATAAAGGCAAGCTTCAGCTTACTGATTCATTGAGTAAATATTTTCCCGAACTGCCTTATCCGAATATTACTCTCTGGCACCTGCTTACACATACCAGCGGCCTGCCCGATTATGAAAGTAGTATGAATGCAAAATGGGACAAATCAAAAATTGCTTTTAACAATGATATGATCGCTTTTTTGGCTAAAGAAAAACCTGCCCGGTCGTTTGAACCCGGTAAAAAATGGGAATACAGCAACACCGCCTATGTTATTCTTGCCAGTATTATTGAAAAAGTATCGGGGCAAACATTTGCTGACTACATGAATCAAAACATTTTTCAGCCATTAGGTATGACACATACCCGCATTTACAATACCCGTCGTTCATTAAAAGACACTATCGCTAATTATGCTTATGGATTTGTGTATGATGACAGTTTGAAGAAACACATTATGCCCGATAGCATACCTGACCTAAAATTTGTGATCTACCTGGATGGCATGCAGGGTGATGGCGTTGTAAATTCCACAACCGGTGATCTATTGAAATGGGACCGGGCAATAAAAAATCATACCCTATTGAAAGAAGAAACACAAAACGAAATGGTGAAAGGCCAGGCCATTATTGATACTATAAAAAATACCACCTATGGCTTTGGTGTGTTTATGGAGAAAAATGATTTTGGTAATATTATTTCTCATTCCGGTGGCTGGCCGGGTTATATAACCTTGCTGGCAAGAAACACAGATAAAGATCAAACCTATATTGTACTATCTAACAACAATTCAAATTCACCAACCATTTCCAACGCCTTGCAACATATTATGGCGGGTAAAGAAGTAGTAACAGCATATGAGCATAAAGAAATTGCATCCGATTCTGTTTCGCTTACTGTTTTTACCGGCGACTATGAACTAAATGGGAATAAGATCAAGTTTGAACAAAAAGGGAAAAAACTCTACCGCATCAATCAATCAGGTGAACTGGAATTGAAACAGGAATCACCCTCTAAGTTTTTTTATAGTGATGGCAGCGACAGGCAGATCGAATTTGAAACAGGAACAGATAAAAAAATAATAAAAGCCTGGCTTATCAGTTTTGGAATAAAAACCGAACTAAAAAAGTTATAGTTATGGAAGGACATGCACACTCACACCGCAAGAAAAAATCGCAATTTCACGGAGACTCTTTAATAAAATAATTTAAACTAAAATAAATATTATGAAACTACTTTGTCTCTTCCTATTGCTATCCTTTAATACCGTTGTTATTGCACAATCAAAGCCAGTTGGTTTTGATTCAACTGCTATACCCCCAGCGGTGAAATCGGTTACCAAACACAGCATTACTATTAATGGCAAACAGGTAAACTACATTGCTACTGCCGGAGCATTAATTTTAAAAAATGAAAAAAATGAAGGGATCGCATTATTTGGTTATATAGCCTATACAAAAGAAGGCGAGAATGATATGGGAAAACGACCCATCACTTTTGCTTACAACGGCGGACCCGGTTCTTCTTCTTATTGGTTAAACATGGGCATATTAGGTCCCAAAAGAGTAGTGGTAAATGATCCCGAAAACACACCGCCGCCACCTTATAAATCGGAGGACAATATCAATTCCATTTTAGATGTCAGCGACCTGGTGATGATTGATCCTGTAGGTACCGGTATAAGCCAGGCTGTTGGTAAGGCAAAGAACAAAGACTTTTGGGGAGTTGATCAGGATATTAAAAGTGTTAGTCAATTCATTTATCAATTCACCACAGAAAATAACCGGTGGAACTCGCCAAAGTTTTTATTGGGTGAAAGTTATGGCGGCATTCGCTGTGGCGGAGTGGTTAATTATTTACATGGAAAAGGTCTGGCTATGAATGGGGTGATCCTTGTTTCTGTTTTAATGGATTACCGCACGGTGGTTTTCCAGACCGGTGACGATTTACCTTATATAGGCTATATGCCTACCTATGCCGCCACCGCATGGTATCATAATAAAATTTCAAACAAGCCAGCGAGTTTAGAATCTTTTTTAAAAAATGCCAGAGAGTTTGCGATGGGTGAATATGCCAGTGCTTTAATGAAAGGCAGCGTTTTAACCAGCACAGAGAAAGAAACAATGGCTAATAAAATTGCTTCGTTCACTGGTTTAAGTGCAGCGTATATTTTAAATGCTAACCTGCGTTTCACCCCAGCACAATTCCGGCAGGAGCTGTTAAGAAATGAACATATAGTGGCCGGAAGATTGGATTCAAGATATAAAGGAGTTGCACAAAATCTACTGGCCGAAAATGCAGGTTATGATCCGCAAGCCACAGCCATCTCCCCTGCTTATACTTCGATATTTCTTGATTATTATTATAACACACTAAAAGTTGATAAAAACTATTATTATAATACATCAGCGGGCGGCGCCGAGGGTTTTGAGTGGGACTGGAAGCATGCCAAAAGTTCCAATTTCCGTGCCATGCCATCGCCTCCGCATACGGGCATTGACCTTGCAGAAACCATGAGCCGCAACCCAGACATGAAGGTGCTGGTGATGCATGGGTATTATGATTTGGCCACTCCTTTTTTGGGAATAGAATATACCATTGATCATTTGGGCCTGGAGCCAGCTATAAAGAATAATGTGAGTTATAAATATTACCCGGCGGGCCATATGATGTATATCGATCCTGCATCAGCAGTCACATTTAAGAAAGATATTGCAGCATTTATTGAAATAGCTACAAAAGTTAAACAGGTAAAATAGTTATAACCGGGCAGCAACTCTGTGTTACAAAAAAAATAAACGCAATGGAAGTACACCATCACTCACACACTTCAAGAAAAAAATGGACATATTATTTCTGAGAGGTTTTAATGTTCTACATCTGCCATTAATATATTTATTATTCTAAATACAGTTTTTATGAAAAGCAAAATGATCGTCTTGTTTCTCTTTATCCGTGTATTTGCTTACGGGCAAGCAGACAGTACTGATATTATCGTACAGAAAATAATGAAAGAACAAAAAATTGTTGGACTTTCTTTAGCTGTTATTAAAAATGGTAACCCAGTAGTAAATAAAGGATATGGTTTAGCCAATGTAGAACATAACATACCCGTAACAGCAGAGACCGTCATCCGGCTTGGCTCGGTAAGCAAACAATTTTTTACTACGGCCATTCTTAAATTACAGGAAGAAGGAAAACTAAATATTGAAGATTCTGTTCATAAATTTTTTCCCGATGCACCTGAAACATGGCGGCCCATACTGATAAAACACTTAATGTCTCACAGTTCAGGATTGAAGAGAGAAAGCCCGGCCTATGATAATAATAAAATGATAAGCGACCTTGAAATTATTAAAGCGGCTTACCCCCTGCAGTTGGATTTTAAAACCGGTGAGAAATACCAGTACTGCAATCTTGCTTACTATATGCTGGCACAAATCATCACACAAATAAGCGGTATGCCCTGGCAGGATTATATCCGGGAAAAACTTTTTATCCCTGCCGGAATGAAGAATAGCGGTATGACAGATTTTTATCTCATCATACCCAACCGTGCCAGTGGTTATATGCACAAAAACAATGTGCTGGTAAATGCGGATGCAATGTATGCTGTGCGGCCCAGCGGTGGCTTTCTTTCCACCAGTACCGATATGATTTTATGGGATAAAGTATTGAGAGAAAAAAACACTATCCTGAAAAAAGAAAGCTGGGATTTACTTTGGCAGCCATTTATAAAAACATCAGATAAACCTGAATTGAAGGCATACTATGGCTTTGGATGGATAGTTGATGAGTACAATGGCCGTAAAATGGTTATGCACGGAGGTGCCAATACTGGTTTTCGTTCTTATTATACCCGTTTTGTAAATGACGACTTGTCCATCATTATAATGACTAATACGGATGAAGCCAACCCGGTGGCCATTGTCAGGGCCTTATCAGATCATTATTTCCGGAGCAAATAGAAGTAGTTTATATAAAAACAAGCACCTTAAGTAAATTTTTATGGAAGTACACCACCATTCACACACTGCAAGAAAAAAATGGACTCATTATTTCTGGGAGTTTTTAATGTTGTTTCTCGCTGTCTCCCTGGGGTTTTATGCTGAAAACACCCGGGAAACTATTCTTCACAAAAAAGAAGTGAAGACTCAGTTGAACTCCATGTTATCCGACCTGCAGTCAGATATTATTCTTTTTGATTCAGTAACAGACCGCAACAGTTATGGAGCAAAGATGGCCGATTCACTGGTGGAGTTGTTACACTCGGATATTACAAATACCACAGAGATTTATTTTGCCGCCAGAACTGTTACTGCCAATCTTGGGTATTACTATACCAACTCAAAGTCTTTTGAGCAGCTTAAGATGGCAGGCTTGCTCCGGTATATAAAAAACAAAGATTTGCTGGATAGTATCGGTACCTATTATGCATCCTTTCAGTGGCTGGCCAATCAGATTGACCTGCAGCGTTTGAAAATGGATGAAATTCACAAAGGAAATACCCGGTTGTTTGACAGTTATGTTTTTCAGCAAATGACGACTGATATAAAAATTATCGCTGCTACTGCTACAGGTGGTCAGCGAACAACTATCAGAAAACCGTTGGCAAAGCCATCCTTGCTTTCTGTTGATGTAAAGGATATAAACACCGTATCGCTTAACTATCATTACTATTCCACTACCCTTAAGTTTTATAGCCGTAATGCTGGTGCCCTTCAAAACCGGGCAAAGGGGCTTATTGAAATGATTAAAAAAGAATATAGGTTCAAGTAAAAAAACAAATTTATGGAAGTACACCACCACTCACATACAGCAAGAAAAAAATGGACCCACTATTTCTGGGAATTTTTAATGTTATTCCTTGCTGTGTTCTGCGGGTTTTTAGCTGAGTACCAACTTGAGCATAAGATTGAAAAAGATCGGGAAAAACAATACATGGAATCTATGGTACGAGACCTTGTTGCGGACACGGCCTCTTTCAATGAGGATTTACCATTTAAACTTGAAAGAATTGCCGCTATTGATTCCTTATTCGACTATTTTTTGCTGCACAAAGATGAAAAGACAATTCCTGTGTATGTGCACAATCTGCTGAGGCGGTCAACCTGGGACAGAAATTATAACCGGAATAAATCCACCATCAGTCAATTAAAAAACTCCGGAGGTATGCGGCTGGTAAGAAAACAAAAAGTAGCTGATGCTATCATGCACTATGATTTTGAGTGGGAAAGGGGCGATAAAAATTATGATCAGGCCCAGGGACTTAATGGTGAATTAATGAACGAATACATCAGAAAAACATTAAATGATTACAACCTGCTACCCTACTATAAAGCAAATATTACAGGAGGTGCCAGGTTGCCGGAGGGTTCAGCCATCACAATTAAAATTGATACCACTTACCTGGTTGAAATGCTGAATCATCTTCATAAAGTAAAAACAAGCACAAAAAACCAGTTGGATTTTTATATGGGGCTTAATAAAATGGCAGAAGCCCTGATTACCCTAATTAAAAATGAGTATCGCTTGAAATAAATATTTATGGAAGTACACCACCATGCACACACATCCCGTAAAAAATGGACACATTATTTCTGGGAGTTTTTAATGTTATTCCTCGCTGTATTCTGCGGTTTTCTGGCAGAGTATCAGCTGGAGCATAAGATTGAAAAAGACAGGGAAAAACAATTCATAAAATCTTACATAGAAGATTTGAAAATAGATATGGCTTCTATCAGTACTAATCTTATCTATCAAAAAACAAGAAAAGAACAATTGGATTCATTGATGATGTTTTTAGAAACACAAACGGTAAGAGGGAATGAAAGTGATGTATATTATTTGGGAAGGGTTCTTATACGAACAAGGCGTTTTCAAACAAGTGACAGAACCATTACTCAGTTAAAAAATTCAGGAGCATTAAGACTTATCCGGAATGAACAGGCGGCGGACAGTATCATCAGTTATCAGAAACTGGTTGAAACTGTTCTTGGTAATATAGCAGACGAACGGGATGAGCGGAGAGATGCCGATCCTTTCATATCCAGCATATTTAACCCGTATGTTTTTAATAAAATGCTTGACGATAACAACATCATCCATAAACCTGCCGGTAATCCGCCGCTGCGATCTTATGACACCTCATTGCACCAAGATTTAGCTTATCGTATTCATCAATTAAAAGGCAGCAATAGAATTCTATATACAAGGCTCACGCAATTGCATGAAAAGGCGGCTGGTATTATTACCTTTTTACAGAAAGAATATCATCTTAAATAAAACTATTTATGGAAGTACACCACCACTCACACACTGCCCGAAAAAAATGGACCCATTATTTCTGGGAGTTTTTAATGTTGTTCCTCGCTGTGTTCTGCGGATTTTTAGCAGAGTACCAGTTGGAGCATAAAATAGAGAAAGAAAAAGGGAAACAATATATACGTTCTTTTTACAATGATTTAAAAACGGATACTGTTGAATTTGCAATACTCATAAATAAATATGAAAACAAAAAGAATGCTTTTTCAGAACGAAATGAATGTTTTGACTCCATGCCCCGGCAAATAAGGAGTTTTAATCCCTGCATTGTTAAATTAATAAATAATTGTCGTGGCTTTCCCGACTTTGTAAATGCCGACCAAACACTGCTGCAATTAAAAAATGCTGGTGGCCTTCGTTTGCTGAGAAAGGAAGATGCAGACAGCATTCTTGATTATGACAAACAGGTGAGATTGTTGATTAAGTTTGAAACAACCGGCTTTCAGGAAAGACAGTACCGAATGCGGGAACTGATATATTCTATGGTTAATTACAAAAATCTGATGATAGAAAAGGAAGACCCGGCTATCCCCTTTTTGATTACCAGTGAACCAGAGAAAATAAACCTTTTTTTTGTAATGCTTGATCAATATGCATTGGCCAGCAACAGCCATCTGCAATCTTTAAAACAACTAAAGCAGAAAGCCGCAAGACTCATTTTATATTTTAAGAGTAAATACCATTACGATTAAATATTTTTTATGGAAGTACACCACCATGCACACACCGACCGAAAAAAATGGACCCATTATTTCTGGGAGTTCTTAATGTTGTTCCTTGCTGTGTTCTGTGGTTTTTTGGCAGAGTATCAACTGGAGCATAAGATTGAACGGGACAGGGAGAAACAATATATCATTTCAATGATTAAAGAACTGGAAGCCGATACAGCCCAGTTAAAAAATGTTTTGAATGATTCAGTAAGGGTTCATGGCATTGATAGCCTTGTGAGGTATATCAACACTCATGATTTAACAAACCTTGACACCCGGTTACTTTATTATTATAAGAGAAAGTACCTGAGTAGTGTGAGAACAATGAACTTTAGCAAAAACACCTTGTCTCAACTAAAAAATGCCGGTAATATGCGGCTTATCCGGAAGAAAAATGTGGTTGACAGTCTTAATAAGCTTGACAACAACATTAGCGAGATTGAAGAGCAGAAAGATCTTGTTTATTACCATTATCAATTCCACGTTCTTCATGGAACCGAAATATTTAATGAATGGTATTATTATCCAGATAGTACCAGAAAAAGAGACTTCACGAATGAGCAGCAATTTTTAAACCAACCTGTTGCACCCCCATTAATAACAAAAGAATACCAACAGCTTCTCAAATACGCAAGCCTGGCCTCAAACTGGAGAGGCCTTGTCCGCAATTATCATAGAATGCTTACCACAAACTATAAGTTTTCATCGGAGCTTATTGCTTTTATTAAAAAAGAATACCGGATTAAATAAATAATATGGAAGTACATGCACACTCACATACCCCAAGAAATAAATGGACTCATTATCTCTGGGAATTCATCATGTTGTTTCTTGCTGTGTTCTGCGGATTTTTAGCAGAGTACCAGTTGGAACATAAAATTGAAAAAGACAGGGAAATACAGTTCATACAATCACTAGTCGAAGATCTGAAAGAAGATGAAGTGGTTATTCAGCAAAATATTTCCATCAATCGTACCCGTGTGGCACAAATGGACAGCTTTCTTACCATCATCAGCAATGCCGACCAGCTTAAGCAAAACGGTAATAATATTTATTACATGGCAAGGATGGGGCCGAGAATAAGTATGTTATCAACCAATAACAAAACCTATGACCAGTTAAAAAATTCCGGCAGCTTTCGCCTGATACGTAAGAGTGAAACAGCCAACCAAATAATGGAGTACTATAATAAGCTGCCGCTCATCAAAACACTGGAAGCATTGTATTTTGAAGAATTTGCACAATACAAAAGCATAGCTTCAAAACTGCTCGACCCACTAGTACTCCGATCAATGGAAATGCCCAATGGAGATATTAGCAGAGAGGCTAACAATCCCCAACTACGAACTACCAATGCTGAATTGCTGAAAGAGCTGGGTGTTTATATTGTTTACCTGAATGGCAGCACCCGTTCTATCGTACCATTAGAAGAAGATTTGTTAGTGAGTTCCCGAAAACTGGTTGAATACCTGAAAGACAAATACCATTTGAAATAATATTAAGTGAAGGAAAATTCATTAACTGCCAATAAAATACTGAGAAAGGAAACAGTGGAAAGTAAAACACCTGCATTCAACACTTATTAGACGGAGTTAAAAATCAATATGAAAAAAACACTATTCCTTTTGCTTACAATACTTCTTGTGCTTGCCTGCAATACAAAAAAGTATAAACGTTCAGCCGAAACATTTTATATGCCCGCTGAGTGGGAGCAACATGATGCTGTTTGGCTTGGTTGGGAAAAAGACAGCCTGCGTGGTTATTACCCCGCCGTGGTAAACATCATCAAAGCATTGGCACCAAACGTAAAAGTAAAAATTGCGTTTCATAATGATACTTTACTTCAAAAAGCAAAAGCATACCTGTCATCACAGGGTATTGACTCCACGATGTACAAAAGTTATATCATGCCCGGTGATCGTTATTGGATAAGAGATCATGGTGCAGCTTTTTTAATAAATGGGAAAGGAGAATTGGGTGTGGCGGATTTTGCCTGGAATAGCTATGGCTATCCCGGTTTTTTACAACTGAAGTATGAAAACAATAAAGACAGTGTAAATAAATATTATGAAATTAGTAATGAAAAAAGGTTGAAAACAGCAACAGTTGACAGCCAAATGGCCATAACGGAAAGTGCCAAAATTTTAAAAACAGATGTGATTCATGAAGGCGGGGCTATTGAAGTAAATGGGGCAGGTACGCTGATACTTTGTGAAGCCACCGTGTTTCAACGTAACCCCGGTATGAAAAAAGAATATATTGAAACAGAAATGAAAAGAGTATTGGGTGTCAGCAATATCATTTGGATGAAACAGGGTTTGGCCGATGACCCTAAAAGTTTTTTTCGTCGCATAACAGCCAATTATATTGGTGGCGGTACAGGTGGACATACTGATGAGTTTGTTCGCTTTGTAAACGAAAAGACCATCCTGTTAGCATGGGTTGATGAAAAAGAAAAAGACCTCAACCCAATCAATCAGATGAATTACGACCGGATGAATAAGAACTACAATATTCTTAAAGCCGCAAAAGACCAGGATGGAAAATCATTCAATATTATTAAAGTGCCGTTGCCTGATCTGATCACAAAGAAAATTCTTGCAAGAGAAAAAATTGATTCCACTGAAGTAACATTTGATGTAGAGGTAAGTAGTTTTATTCCATCAGAAAAACCAAAAGCAGGAGATTCTTTATTAAGAGTGCCTGCCAGCAGTTATATGAATTACCTGGTAACAAATGGCCTTGTGTTATTGCCAACTTACACTGCGATGGGTTCTTCCAGAGAAAAAGAAGAGCAGGTGCTAAAAATTTTTGAAGAGCAGTTTCCTGGAAGAAAGATTGTATTTATTGATGCCATCATGCAAAACTGGAGCGGCGGTGGTATTCATTGCAGCACACAACAACAACCAAAGAAGAAAACGAATTAACTGACTTATGAAAAAAATAATAATTCTCTTTTGTTTTATTGCAGTTATACAAACTGCTTATACACAAAAACCAAATGTAGATTCCATACTGCAAAAAGTTGCTATAGAAAAAGATGAAGACAAAAAAGTTGATTTATTGGTAAGTCTTGTATCCGCAGAAATTAATAATAACCCCGAATGGGCTATTGAAACAGGATTAAAACTATTGAACCAATCAAAAAAAGAAAATAATAACATCGTTCTGTCGGTTGCTTATTCTTTTTTAGGCCAGGGGTACCGGCTGCTGGGAAACAATATTAAAGCCCTTGATTATCATTTTAAAGGTATTGCTGCGGCAGAAAAAAGTGGCAACTTATCTACTCTGGCCTTTGCTGAAAATCAAGCGGCACATATTTATAGAGACAGGCAGGAGTATGATAAGGCAATCAGTTTATACCTGTCAGCAACTGCACATGCAGATAAGGGAAAAAATGAAAAAATAAAAGGTTGGGGGCCTTTAAACCTGGGGGCCACCTATCTTGCTACCAATAATTTAGACTCATCGCTGATGTATTCACAGAGGTGTTATGAAAATGCTGTTCGTTTAAAAGTTACTACTAACCTCTCTTTTCTATTTACAAACCTTGGTGGCGTACAAAGTAAAATGGGCAATGCCCCGCTTGCTGTTAGTTATTTTAATATGGCAATAAATCAAAGCCTTGGTACATCTAATATCAGGTATCTCAATTTGGCTTACACAGGTTTGGCAGATCATTATCATCGATTTAAACAGACCGATTCCAGTGTATTCTATGCAAAAAAAGCAATTGCAGTGGTTAACAATACTTCGTTCTTTTACCTGAGCAGCAAATCAGCACAATTGCTTACAGATATTTATGAAAAAACAAATTGCGACAGCACTTTGAAGTACGCAAAAGTTTATAAAACAGCTGCTGATTCATTAAACAGCAGTAAGGCCAATCAGCAAATACAATTAATGACATTTGAAGAAGATCTGCGGCAGCAGGAAGCGGCGGCAGAAAAAATAAAAGAAGAACAACAGAGAAAACAAAATATTCAGTATGCTTTATTAGCTCTCGGTATCCTAACATTCATCATTACATTTCTATTACTCAGCCGTCGCCATATCACCAATACAAAATTGATACAGTTTCTCGGCGTAGTAGCTTTATTGGTTGTCTTTGAATTTTTAAACTTATTACTCCATCCATTTTTAGAACGCATCACCCATCATAATCCTATTCTCATGTTATTGGCATTGGTTTGTATTGCGGCATTACTCGTTCCCCTGCATCATAAATTAGAAAAATGGGCTACGCATAAACTCGTAGAAAAAAATAAGCAAATACGACTAGCCAACGCAAAAAAAACTATTGAGGAATTAGAAAAAAGCGAATGACCGTTACAGAATGATACCTTTTTATTTAATTCGCTTAAAAGCAATTGTTTATATTTTTTTATATCCACATTTTTGCTTCGAAATTTTTAAGAAATTGATTAAATAAAATTTGTTACTTATTTTTCCAGATATTCCTTACCAGAAGTAAAGCAATTACTAAAGTCTGATTTAAGCAACCGTGTGTCACCGAAAGCCATCATTGTAACTCTTAAATTGTAAACTCTCCCATGAAAAAAATCCTCACTATTAGTATCGTTCTGCTATTTGCCAATTCCTTGTTTGCACAAAAAGGTAAAGGCAAGAAAAAAGACGACGATAAAGTAAAAGTTATAGAAGTACCAGTTCCGGTATTTGGTAAAGTAGATAAGGCAGAGCTGGAAATGAAGCAATGTGAATTTGATGAAAAAGCCGAAGCATTGGTGTTGTTAGATGATGGCGAGCTAAGTTACATTCCCGGGTTTGGTATGGAATTAAGAAGAACAGTAAGAATTAAAATACTTTCTGATAAAGGATTGGATTGGGCCAATGTTCATCTTCCGTTTAGAAGCGAAGGAAACGCACAGGAAATTACCGGGCTTGAAGCACAAACTCACAACCTTGATAATAACGGAAACGTAGTTGTATCAAAAGTTGAAAAGAAACTTATTTACGATAAAAAAATAAATAAAAAATCTTCTGAAAAGGTATTCACTTTTCCTGAGGCTAAAGTAGGCTCCGTTATTGAATACAAGTTTAAACATAAAGGAATAGGATTGATAGATTGGTATTTTCAACGATCTATTCCTGTTAAATACAGCCGCTTTGTTACAGACTTTCCCACAGAAATAGAAGTTAGCGTTGTCCCACATTGTTCTGGCTCATATACCAGCAGTTCGGAAGACAAAGATGTTCGAACTATGAAAAAATATTCCATGAGCAATGTGCCAGCGTTTCGGGATGAACCTTTTATTGTAAATGAAGATTTTTATCGGGATAGGCTGGAAACGAGAGTTGTTGCATTTACAATAAATGGTCGTCGTGAAAGCAGAATTGCTAACTGGGTGCAGGTAATTAAATATTTAATGGAAGAAGAAGATTTTGGGGTACAGGTGAAAAAAAATATTCCCCGTACGGCAGATTTAGATGAAAAATTAAAAACTGTTACAGCTCCTTATCAAAGAATGAAAACCATATATGAATATGTGCAGGATAATATGCAATGGAATGAGTATAAAGGTATATGGGCCCTGGATGGCGTGAAAGCCGCCTGGAAAGATAAAAAAGGAACCCTGGGTGAGATAAATCTCATACTTGTTAACTTACTTAAAGATGCAGGGCTTAATGCGCATCCGGTATTGGTAAGTACACACCAAAACGGTATTGTAAATACCACCAATGCAGGCACCTACGAGTATCCCGGCTTCAACCAGTTTGATAAAGTAATGGCATTTGTTGAAATAGGCAAAAAGGTATATGTGCTCGATGCTACAGAAAAAGACATCCCGGTTCATCTTTATCCTCCGGATATTTTGGCCACTGAGGGTCTGCTCATTGAAAAAATTGAGACTTATGATTGGGGATGGAGGAGTTTGTGGAATGATGAGTTTGCAGCAAAAACAACCATACAGGTAATTGCAGAAATAGATTCTACAGGTAGTATGAAGGGCGATGCAACGATAACAAGTATGGATTATGCCCGATTAGAAAAACTTCCCACTGTTAAAAAAGGAAAAGATAAGTATACAGAAAAGTATATCACAGGCCTCAATGAAGGCATGACCGTTGAAGAAGTACTGTTTGAAAATCTTGAATCTGACAGCTTGCCATTAATACAGAAAATAAAATTTACACAACCATTAAATTCAGCCGGAGAGTACACTTATTTTTCATCCAACATACTTTCTGGCTTAGAAAAAAATCCATTTGTTGCGGACAGTCGTTTATCGGATGTATTTTTTGGATACAATCAGAGTTACCTCATGTTGGGAAATTTTTTGCTTCCTGAAGGGTATGAACTTGAAACACCACCGAAGAATATTAAAATGATTATGGCAGACACCAGTATTACTATATCAAGAATAGCACAGGTAGCAGGCGAGCAGTTAATGACCAAAGTACTGATTGAATTCAAAAAACCTATTTACCGGGTTAGTCAATATGCGGAGCTAAATGAGTTTTATAAAGTACTTTTTGAATTGCTGAACGAACAGTTTGTAATCAGGAAAAAGAAATAATTTTTTGGCTAAAGCAGAATAATGAAAAAGATTTTTTGGGGAGTAGCACTTTTTTTAACCCTGATTCAGGTATCTGTATCAGCTCAGCCCGGCGCTTACAGTCTTGCAAGTGTAGCTGATGTCGTAAAAAACAAAGCTGCTGTAATAACACATTTGGAAAACATAACGGTAGAAGCAGAGAATAGCGAAAGAATTATTGTAACTGTTCATAAAATTTTTACCGTAGTTAATGAGGATGGAAAAGATGCACTACTATTTAATGAGTACAGCTCAAAATATGTTTCGTTAGAAGATGCGGAAATAAAAGTGTACGACGCCATGGGCAAACAAACCGGCAAGTACAAACAAAAAGAAATGTCGACCGTCGCAATCGGTGAAGGACTTATTGAAGACGGCTATGTAACCTATGCCCGTATTTCAACTGCTGCATATCCAATTACCGTTGAAGTGAAATATCAACAGAAAATAAAAAGTACACTTAGCTTTCCTGACTTTAGATTTATAAAACCTAAAGAAGGAGTTGTGGAATCCAACTACACCATCAAAGCTCCTGCAGAACTGGGCATAAGGTATAAAGCCAAAAACACATCTATACAACCTGTAGTAGCGGATGATGGAAAATATAAAATCTACAAATGGTCAGTAAAAAATTTATCACCTATAGAATATGAAGAAGGTTCTGTTTCAAGCAGAGACCGTTATCCCCATGTTATGATAGTATCAGATAAATTTTCACATTATGGATTTGAAGGCAACCTTTCTACCTGGAAAAACTTTGGCGGCTGGATTAAAAATTTATACGAAGGGCTTGATATTTTGCCCGCAGAAAGACAGCAATTTTTCGAATCATTAACAAAAGATGCCCCCAATGATAAAGAAAAAATAAAACGCATATATAATTATATGCAGCAAAATTTCAGGTATGTAAGTATACAGTTGGGCATTGGCGGACTAAGACCTTTTTCAGCTGATTTTACCGATAAGAAAAAGTATGGCGATTGTAAAGCCCTCAGCAATTACATGAAGGCAGCTTTAAAAACCATTGGTATCAATAGCCATGTCGCCATTATAAATGCAGCGTATAACGAGGAACCGGTTGATGCTGATTTTCCTGCCAATAATTTTAATCATGTAATACTTTGTGTGCCGGCACCAAAAGATTCAATATGGCTGGAGTGTACCAGCTCAACTGCTGAGTTTGACGAACTGGGAACCTTTACCGAAAATAGAAACGCATTACTAATTACCGACGATGGCGGTGTATTAGTGGCTACACCAAAAAGTAATTCCTTTGCTAATACACTCTCCAGTCATACTACGGTAACAATGGATAATGATTTGTCTGGTTTAACAGAAACTGTTTTTAGCGCAAAAGGATCTTTTAAAGAGCTTATGAACGATATTTTAAAAGACACTAAAGACAATCAGAAACAAGCACTGGTC
Source organism: Bacteroidia bacterium Ga0077558 (assembly GCA_001464625.1). Lineage (GTDB taxonomy): Bacteria > Bacteroidota > Bacteroidia > Chitinophagales > Chitinophagaceae > JJ008. The sequence goes on from LNFJ01000044.1 coordinate 22,207, forward strand.
TTTTATTTTGGTTTCAAACAGCCTGATGGATTTATTTTTAGCAAAGAAGATGCTGCAGATATTCATAAAACAAAACTAAGAATGGCCTTATCTAAAGTGCCGGAGTTTACTGCAGGCGAAAAATTATTTATCAATCCCAGAACATATAAATTATGGTCATCAACACTTCCAAAAGCTGATAACAGAAAACTAGATTTTTATTTTCGTTACCCGTTTGAAAAAAATGACACTACTATTTTAAAACTCCCTGCCGGAACAAAGATTGATGCACTCCCAAAAGAAAATAAATTTAGTTGCAGCTATGCTACTTACCATTCATCTTTTTGGTTCAATGAATCAGAAAATTCTGTTTACGCTGCCACCTCATTAATCCTTAAACATCATAAAATTCTTGCTGCGGATTATGCATCCGTAAAAAAGTTTTTTGGGGATATACAGCAAGATCACTCACAAAAAATAGTAGTATTAAAACCTGCGGGAGAGAAGAAAGGTTTTTAGTTGCTAAAGTATTGCAACACCCAATAGCAAACTAAACAGAAACTATCATTGTAGAAAAGAAGAAAATAATTCTTAACTTTTCCGCATGAAAAAAATCATGCTTTTCTTACTTCTACCCATTCAATTATTTTCTCAGTCATTTTCCAAAGAAGAAATTGCCCGTTGGGAAAAACAATCAAAAAATGTTACGATTATCCGTGACAACTGGGGCATTCCTCATATTTATGGAAAATCTGATGCAGATGCTGTTTTTGGTTTATTATATGCGCAATGCGAAGATGATTTTAAACGGGTAGAGATGAACTACATTGAAAAGCTGGGAAGAATGAGTGAGGTAAAAGGCGAAAGTTCTTTGCAGGATGATCTATACATTAAACTAATTATTGATTCTGCCGAAGCGGTGGCTGATTATAAAAAAAGTCCCCTATGGTTGCAAAAATTATTGAATGCATATGCAGATGGCATTAATTATTATCTCTACAAACATCCGGAAGTAAAACCAGCATTGCTTTCCCGTTTCAAACCCTGGTACCAGTTATTGTGGACCGATGGCAGTATTGGTGCTATTAGCACCGGCGATATAACGGAGAATGATGTTAAGAAATTCTATCTCGGTGATACAGCTCCAACTATTGCAAAAGCAAAGGATTTTTTTGAAGAGCAAACCATCGGCTCAAATGGTTTCGCTATTGCACCTTCCAAAACCGCATCAGGCAATGCAATTCTATATATCAATCCACATGTAACTTTTTATTTCCGGCCGGAAGTGCAGGTAGTAAGTGAGGAAGGATTGAATGTGTATGGTGCTGTTACCTGGGGACAGTTTTTCGTTTACCAGGGCTTCAATCAATATTGCGGATGGATGCATACATCAGGCAATATGGATGTAGCAGATATGTACCAAGAAAAAATTGTAAAAAAGAACGGCAAGTTATTTTATGAGTACAACAAAGTGTTGAAACCTGTTACCCAAAAAATTATTACACTTCGCTATAAGAAAGATGATGTAATTCATACCAAAGCCATTACTACCTATTATACACATCATGGCCCTATCATGGCCAATCGCAACGGGCAGTGGATAAGTGTAAGAGGCTATAATCGTTCCTTACAAAGTTTGATGCAAAGTTTTCTGAGAACCAAAACAAAGGGGTTAGAAGATTACAAAAAGAATATGGCCATGCTTGCCAATACGTCTAACAACACGGTGTTTGCAGACAACAAAGGGAATATTGCTTACTGGCATGGAAACTATATGCCCCGCAGAGATAAAAAATTAAACTGGAGTTTGGCTGTTGATGGTACCACATCGGCTACTGAATGGAAAGGCTTGCATCCATTAAACGAAACTGTACATGTATATAACCCGGCAACCGGATGGATACAAAATTGCAACTCCACTCCTTTTACTGTTTCAGGTGCCAGCAGTCCAAAAAAAGAAAACTACCCGGCTTACATGGCACCCGATGGTGAAAATTTCCGGGGTATTAATGCGGCAAGAGTTTTAGCTAATGAAAATAAATTTACTATCGATAAAACAATTGCAGCGGGATACGATAAAAAACTTTCCGCTATGGAAGTTTTAATTCCGGCATTGGTGAATTCCTTTGAAAAAAATATTCCTGCCACAGATACTTTATATGCCGTTTTAGCGGAGCCAATTCAGTTATTAAAAAACTGGGATTTCAATTCATCTGAAAGTTCAATTGCTACTACAGTAGCTATAGAATGGGCACAAAAACTAACCGCTTCTATTCAACGGGTGTATATTGATGAGGGTTGGGATGACCAGGTAACCTTAGTAAAAAAATTCGCTGCTACAGCATCCGTTCAGGAATTACTTCCGCCATTGGTTGCAGTAATAAAAGAGTTGGCTACTAAATTTGGTACCTGGAAAATGCCCTGGGGAGACATTAATCGTTACCAACGCATCTCCGGCGATATTGTACAGAAATATAAAGACGACCAGCCAAGTTTTCCGGTTGGGTTTGCTTCTGCATCCTGGGGGCAGTTACCTTCATATAATAGCCGTTATTATTCTGGTACAAATAAACGATACGGAGTAAGTGGTAATAGTTTTATTTGTGCTGTAGAATTTGGCGAAAAAATAAAAGCAAAATCATTATTAGCGGGAGGTAACAGTGGTGATCCAAACTCCAAACATTTTACCGACCAATTAGAAATGTACACCAAAGGACAATTCAAGGATGTATTGTTTTATAAAGAAGATGTGCTGAAAAATGCAGAGAGAAAGTATCATCCAGGAGGAAGTTTTATTTTTATTGAAAAATTAAAATAGTATGGATCAAACAATACTTGGCATTGGCACAAGATTACAGCACACCCAACACGGTCCCGGTGTGATAGTCGGTATTAAATACGCTACCTATATTATTTCTTTTATTAATGCAGGTATTAAAGAAATAGATAAAACAGATGATAAGCTGGATGAAATAATACCCGAAAATGTAACGGTTGAAGTTGAAACCCATTCAGAAGTGGAAAAATCGCTACTTAAAATATTACGTCTCTGGGGCGGCATTACCGAAAATGTTCCGCTGGGCGATAAATGGATAAAAGGAATGATGTTGCTGCAACCTGCAGATAAAAGTTTAAAGCCGAAAGAAATTCCGGTTGAAGATTTCTTTCATAAAATTGTGATGCTGCGTGACAGGCTAAGGGTGTTGGAACAAAACATCAATAGCAACAAAACGCTTACTGATGAAGAGAAAGTAAATATCCAGCAATACATTACCCGCTGTTATGGATCATTGACTACATTCAATGTATTTTTTAAAAACAAAGAGCAATTCTTCGTAGGTGATAAAAGCAACAGGGATGAATAATCATCCCTGTTATTAATATACTTCAAAGCCAGATCATTGCTTTTTTGTAGGACAGGTATTCAAACCCACCAATGCATACAGTGGGCAAAAACTAACAAGGCTGGTTAATACAAATACAGCACCGAGTATAACCAGTACAAGGCCTAATACACCTGTTACTGTACCGCTGAAATACAAGTAAGCAAATACAGCAGCTAATAATACTCTGATAATACGGTCAATGTTTCCCATATTTGGTTTCATAATAATGATTTTTAGTTTAAAAAAATTGAATAAGTAGTATCAAACCAGTTATGATTGTGAGGCAAAGCAGGCAAACAAGTACCAGCTTTAACCATTTTTTCTTTTTCATATCCTTGTTGATGAAGTAAAAGTAGCTAGAAGCGAAGATGTGAAGCGGTGACCAGCGTCACCAATTTAAATAATTTCAATACCCCCCTCTATTTGCCGGATTTTTCCCTCCTGCTCCAGCTTTTTTAATATTCTTGTTACAACCTCTCTGGCAGTTCCCAGTTCTGTTGCAATTTGCTTGTGCCGGATATTTAAAATTCTCTCTTCTTTTATTTTACTTTTCTCTGATAAATAATTGTACACTCGTTGGTCCATTCGGCCAAAAAGCAGGGAATTAATCATATCGAGCATCTCGGTGTAGCGAAGATTGTACTGCTGATAAAAAAGTTCATTGATGGCGGGATATTGTTTTACCCAAACATTCAATTTATCTGTTGGCAACAAAAGTAGCAGAGATGGCTCTTCTGTAATTGCATAAATGCGGCTGGGAGAATTTGTCAATCCCGCAGAAAAAGACATGATACAGCTTTGTGTGGAGCCAATATAATATAACAGTAATTCCTTGTCCTCAATGCTGGTAAAAACTTTTACCAATCCTTCCAAAACGATGGGTATCATTTTTACATACTGCCCTTCTTTTAGTATTTCCATACCCGCAGGCAAATCTTTAATCACACCACTTGCTGCAATTACTTCTAATAGTTCTTCATTAAAAGAAGGCAGAAACGGTTTTATTTCTTCAATACTGATTGGCATAAGTTATATAGGTATTAAAGCTACATAAACTATTACGTAGGGTGAGCAGGATTAAGGAATATATTTTGTACTTTACGTCACTCTTTTTTATTTTCTTTTCCTACAATATAGCTTTAACCAACAACCACTTCTTATGCAAATTCAAGCCCCCATTCAAGCAAAGGATAGAGAAATTTTTATGGATGTACTCCGTGGTTTTGCCATCCTCGGAATATTTATTGCCAACCTGAACGGTTTTAGCTGGTATAACGGAGATGCAAAAATTACCAGCCCATATTTGCTTCCAAAAGCAGACGACACAATGGAATTTCTTCATCATATGTTGATTGAAGGAAAATTTTATTCAATCTTTAGTTTACTATTTGGATGGGGTATTGCACTTCAATTTAAAAGAGCCCAGGAAAAAGGAGTAAATGCATTGCCAACAGTAAGAAGAAGATTATTGTTTATGCTGTTACTCGGTGCTTGCCATTTGCTATTATGGCCAGGTGATATTGTATTCTTTTATGCAATGCTTGGTTTCATATTATTATCACTCCGTAAATTTTCTAATAAAAGTTTACTAATTACAGGTTGCATCCTGGTATTATCTCCCATTTTACTGTATTGGTTAAAAATGACATGGCCTGTTCTTAATTATCCGGCTGACATAACCATAAAAACTGCAACAAAGATCGAAAGCACTTTTGTAACCATTAAAAGCGAAGAGGACTTTGTTAATATCATGAAGCATGGAGATAGTTGGTTTCAGCAGGTGCAAATGAATATTGTTGGCTTCTTTTATCGGTATCAATATTTATTTTTTACAAGTCGTATTCCAAAAGTGTTGGGCATTTTTTTAATTGGTTATGTAGTCGGTCGTTCTGATTTTTATAAAAATATCGGTCAGCATAAAAAATTGATCACCTCGGTAATCGGCGTTGGACTAACTATCGGCTTAACGGCTAATTATTTTTTAGCCTACTACATGAGCGAACATGGTGGTGATTATTGGCAATTAAAAACAAACGGACTTTATCAAACAATTGCCTATGCATTGGGTGTAGCCCCTTTAGCAATGGCTTATGTCGCATTGTTTATGTTGGCTTTTCAAACAGTTGGTGGTAAAAAAATACTAGGCATATTTGCTCCGGTTGGTAAAATGGCATTCAGCAATTATATTTTTCAAACATTAGTTGGCAGCTATGTATTCCTTGGCCCGGGACTTGGTTACTTTGGAGAAGTAGGGCCTGTTTACTATACCATATTTGGAGTGATAGTATTCATTTTTCAGATTATTCTAAGCACTGTCTGGTTAAAGTTTTTTAATTATGGTCCGATAGAGTGGTTGTGGCGAAGTGCTACCTATAAAAAATGGCAACCGATGCGTAAAAGACAAACACCCGGCAGAAGTCCGAACGTTTAAGTTGCTTCACTCCCTTAAAAAGTGAATGAATTTTTTTATATGTATGACTAGAAGAAATGGCTTCTTATAATTTTGTAACTTTCGTTTATGAAATGGAAATTATCTATTCTCTTCCTCGCCATTGGTTTTGCTGCGCAAAGCCAGGATTGTGATATCCTCATCATTAACGGTAAAATTATTGACGGTACCGGTAATAACTGGTACTATGGAACGGTGGCGATAAAAGATGGTAAGATCATCAAAACCGGGAGAGATATAAAACTATCTGCTAAAAAAACAATCGATGCCAAAGGATTAATTGTTGCGCCTGGTTTTATTGATGTTCATACGCATTTGGAAGGTGATGAAATAAGAGACCCCGAAGCAAAAAGTTTTATCTATGATGGCGTTACCACCTGTGTTACGGGCAACTGCGGATCTTCCAATACAGATGTTGGAAAATATTTACGTTGGGTTGATTCGCTGAAACTTTCTATTAATGTCGCTTCATTAATAGGGCATAATGATGTAAGAAAAGCAGTGATGGGAAGAGCTAACCGTGATGCAACGCCAGATGAAATGAAACGAATGGAAAATATTGTTGAGAAAGCTATGAGTGATGGCGCCGTTGGAATGTCAACAGGTCTTATTTATATACCCGGCACTTATACAAAAACTTCAGAGATCGTTTCATTAGCGAAAGTAACGGCGAAATACAATGGTGTTTATGCGAGTCATATGCGGGATGAAGGTGATAGTGTAACTCAGGCCATCGAAGAAGCGTTAACGATTGGCAGAGAAGCAAAGCTGCCGGTACAAATTTCTCATTTTAAATTAAGCGGCCAACATAACTGGGGCAGAAGCAAAGTAACCGTACCAATGATAGAAGCCGCAAGAAGAGAAGGCATTGATGTTACGATTGATCAATATCCTTACACGGCCAGCAGTACTTCTATCAGTACTTTAATACCGGATAACGTATTGGCCGACGGGCAAGATTCTATTAAAGCAAGATTGCAACGTCCCGATGTAAGAAAATATGTGATCAACTCCATGCTGGAAAGATTGAAGAAAAGAAAGCTAAAACATTTCAGTTACGCAGTGGTCGCCTATTATGCTCCGGATACAACGTACAATGGAAAAAGTATAGAGCAGATCAACCTGATGAAAGGCCGGAAACATAAAGCAAAAGAAGAAGCATTAACAGTTATTGACATTATGATGAATGGTGGCGCCAGTGCAGTTTTTCATGGCATGGGTGAAGATGATGTAAAACGCATCATGCAATACCCCTTCAATATGTTTGCCAGCGATGCGACCATCAGAATATTTGGAGCTGGTGTTCCACACCCAAGGGGATATGGAACTAATGCAAGAGTATTGGGCAAATATGTACGGGAGGAAAAAGTTATTTCATTAGAAGAAGCCATTCGCAGAATGACATCTTTGCCAGCACAAAAGTTTCAATTAACAAATCGTGGATTAGTAAGAGAAGGCTATGCTGCCGACCTTGTAATTTTCGATGAAAGCACCGTTAAAGATCTTTCTACGTTTGAAAAACCTCATGCTTATTCTACCGGTTTTCAATTTGTAATGGTAAATGGTGTGTTAACTGTTGACAATGGTACCCACACCAAAGCAAGAGGTGGCCAGGCTATTTATCGTAAAAGTATGTAAATACTTTTCTGGCTTTACATTGACGGTTGCGTAATACTACCAGCCAAATAGCATTACCCGATTGTGTAATTGTTTGTACTTAGATCAATTTCTACTTTTATGTCTGTAATATAAGATCTAAAACTTATCAACTATGAATCGAATTAAATTTTCACTCCTGGCAACACTCTTCATCTTGTTGGCCTTTACAACACAAGCCCAACTTAAAGACGGCGAAATCGTACGCATTAAAAATGTAAAAAGCGGTAAGTATGCCAAGCCAACCAATCCACCTGTTGGTGGGCCTGATGTAAACAGGCAGATTGTTTTGTTTACCAGAACCGAAGAAGCAGGCATGAAATGGAAAGCCATTGCCGTTACCGGTGGCTATTTTAAATTTCAAAATCTGGAGACAAATAAATTTTTGGGAGTTCTCAACCGCAGTAAAGAACAGTACGGTTTTATTTGTTTAAAAAATGAAATGATACCAAGGCCTTTAAACGTAACCCCTGTAAATAATGAAGACTTGTATTGGCAACTTGAAAAAACGGCTACCGGTTATAAATTAAAAAATAAAAATTCTGGTCTTCTTGCTGCAGTAGAAGGTGGCGGGGTGAATAATAATGCAAAACTAATTCAATGGGGCGACCAGGGACAACCCGATATTGAATGGCAATTTGAAACGGTTGGCACAAGCAACTCCACCGCAACAGGTAAAAAAGTATTGTTTGATGTAGTGCTAAACTATATCGCAGTTTCCGAAGCTACCCGAAACCAGATTGACAATGGTGATTGCAGAAGAATATTTGGCCAGGTAAGTACCGAACTTTGGGAGCTGGATGAAAACAATGAAATGAAAACAAGACTTCGTTCGTATAATAATATGTCGGAGCTGGTTTACAACCAAACCAATTATCAAGGTCCGCCAACTGCCGGACTAAGCTATCACCAGGACAACCGTACTGCATCCAACAACAGCCAAATGGGAAAAGTAACTTATAATATTCCGGAAAGCCTTTTGAAAGAAAAGAAACTGATGCTGGTGGTAAAAACTTTTCTTGGAACCCGTCATAAAGACAACGATTTTGCTTCTTTCGATGCCTTAAAGATGGCCACGGAGAAAACAGATACATATATTCTGGATTACCGTGCTACCCGCACAGAAACCATTGAAGCTATTACAGATCTTGCAACTACGAATCAAAGCATGAACCTTATTAACCTGATAATCCCATTTAGTAATTTTGCCCGGGCAGATGATACACATAAATTATGGGTAAAGTTCAGTTGTAAAAGAAACTAAGCAGAAAATATAATTTCTTAAAAAGCATCCACCAAACAGTGGATGCTTTTTTATTGCTTAGAACTGAATGATGTACCTTTTCATCTGAATTACAGAATACATGAAAATTCTTTGGACATATCTTCAACCCTATCGTTGGTGGATCTTCCTGGCGTTAGTTCTCGCCGGCGTTGCACAAATACTTGCCTTATATGACCCCATAATTTTCGGAAAGATAATTGATGACTATGCTTTAAAACCCGGTAACAAAACAGAAGCCGAACTGATAAGAGGTGTTTCCTTCTGGATGGGAATAGCTGTTGCTATTGCACTGTCTGCAAGATTAGTAATGGCTTTTAAAGATTATGTGATGCGGATGGTGGTACAGAAATTCGGCATGCAAATTTTTAATGATGGTTTGCGGCAAACACTTCGCCTGCCTTACCAGGATTTTGAAGACCAGAGCAGTGGAGAGATATTATCCATTTTGCAAAAAGTAAGAAACGATACTGAACGTTTTATTACCAGCTTTATTAATATTTTATTTTCCTCATTAGTAGGTATTGGTTTTTTAGTGTGGTATGCCATCACCAAACACTGGGCCTTAATTCCGGTTTTTTTAATTGGTGTTGTATTGTTGGGAGGATTGACCAGTATTCTCAGTCGTTCTATTAAAACTTTGCAACGTTCCCTCATTCGTCAAAACCGGCAAATGAGTGGCACCATTACTGAATCACTGCGAAATATAGAACTGGTAAAAAGTCTTGGGCTTACCTATCCTGAAATTCGACGATTACGACAACATACACAAGACATCTATGATCTTGAAATGAAGAAAGTAAAGAAAGTACGGACACTTACTTTTTTCCAGGGTGCCATTCTTACGGTGTTAAAACAATCCATTCTTTTTATTTTACTCTGGCTCATCTTTCGCAAAGTTTTATCGCCGGGAGAATTGATCGCCATGCAATTTATTTCTACCTCCATCATCGGGCCACTGCAAGATTTGGGTGGCATTATACTTTCTTACCGGGAAGCAGAAGCATCGCTTCAATTATTCAACGAGTTGATGAAGAAAGAACCAGAGTACAGACCCGAAGAACCAATTGATGTAGGAGAAATAGAACATCTTGAATTTAACAATGTTGTTTTTCGTCATCGCAACGCAACAGTTAATGCAATAGAAAATATTTCGTTTGAAGCAGGCATTGGCGATACCATTGCATTTGTGGGTCCATCCGGTTCGGGTAAATCAACATTGGTAAAATTATTAGTGGGTCTTTACACACCTGTTAGCGGAGAAATTTTATATGATAAAATTTCATCGAAAGATATTCGTTACAACAGAATGAGAAGGCAACTAGGTTTTGTAACACAGGACACTCAATTATTCTCCGGCACCATCCGGGATAATATGAAATTTGTAAAGCCTGATGCCACCGATGTCGAAATAAATGCCGCCTTAGCACAAGCATCCGCTACTACTATTGTTTATAGCAATGGCAGAGGATTAGATACCGTATTGGGTGAAGGCGGAAGAAAAGTTTCCGGTGGAGAAAAACAACGTCTATCCATAGCAAGGGCTTTACTACGCAAACCCCGTTTATTAATTTTTGATGAAGCCACCTCTGCTCTTGATTCATTAACTGAAGAACAAATAACAGCTACAGTAAAAGAAATTTCTGCATTGAAGCAACAGATAACCATTCTTATTGCGCATCGTCTCTCAACCATCATGCATGCAGATACTATTTATGTATTGGAAAAAGGAAAAATAACCGAGCAAGGCAGTCATGATGAATTGGTAAGCAAAAAAGGATTGTACTACGCCATGTGGCGCCAGCAGATCGGAGAAAGAGTTCCTTCACAAAAAATAGTTGTGGAAGAGGAGGACGAAGTTGATGAATAATTTTTACAACGATTTTTTCTTTGGTATTTCCCGAATATGATATTCTTGTATCAAAGGCGGATTCTCGGGTGAAAGGGTGAAATATATTTCTATATCAGTTTTCTCTCCGGTGAGTATAAATGAACCCCGTAGTTGGTTCTCTGGTTTTACCGGGCTAACGGAAATTATCTTTCCGGCTTTGCTATACAATTCAATTGCATACTTCTTCAATGTATCAATCGGATTATCAGGAAAGAAATTCTCAGCAAATATTCCTGACTGTTCGGCATTACTCCAATCAGGCAAAATTTTTACCAGATCCTTTTTTCGTTGTTCCAAAATTTTAGATGGCGGCAATTCCATTGGTTTTAATCCTGCCAGTTTAATAATTGTATCCAGCACTTTTAAATTCACATAGCCCATTGGAGAATAAGTGCGGTTCGCAAATGAAACGATGCCTATTCCGTAATCAGGCATAATGCGCCATTGGCTTCCGAAGCCGGGCAAGCCGCCACTATGGGCAATATAAGTTTTACCTTCGCAATCTTTCATCCAACCTAAACCATAACAATAGGCAGATGTTACTGCACAAGTTCTACCATCAGGAAATTTATAATTCGGATTAAATCCATTCCACCTCCATGGGTGATGCATTTCTCTCACCGAACTTCTTTTGATCGGACCATTATCAGCATCATTATTTGCAGGCCATGCCGATAAATGCAGTGCCACATAATTTGCAAATTCATCAATAGAAGAGATCATGGCTCCCATAGCACCCCAGCTTCCTTCTTTGGTATCATGCAACAATTCTTCTTCGTTCCATTTACTATTTAACCAACGATAGCCATGTGCTAATTTTTCTGGTGCTACTTCGCCAAACTCGTAAGTTGTTGTTTTCATTCCTAAGGGTTCAAAAATATTTTGTTTGATATAATCCTGGTAAGGCATTCCTGTAACTTTTGTGATGATCATTCCTTGCAATGCAAATCCTAAATTGCTGTATTCATATGCTATGCCGGGAGGGTTTGAAAAAGATAGCTGTTTGCCAATTAACTCAAGCAGGTCTTTATCTGTATCGGACAGTTGTCTGTCGCCCCATGGATTATCTTCCGGAAACCCTGCACCATGTGTCATTAAATGCCGGATGGTAATATGCGGTGCATCAACAGTGGGGTATTTCAGATCTTTTAATTCAGGAATATATAAATAGGCCGGGTCATCAAGATCAAGTTTACCATCATCCCGCAATTTTAAAATGGCCATGGTTGCAAAACTCTTACTCATGCTGGCAATGCGAAAAAGCGAAGAAGATGTAACAGGAATTTTTTTATCAATATCTGTATAACCAATATTTCCTTTGTAAATCAATTTGCCATCTACCACCAAGCCATACGATAAGCCGGGCAAATGATTGGAATCGGCATAATCTTTGAAAATTTTATCAACTACTTCAAATGTATTTTTTATTTTTTCTTCTCTTGCAGCATCTGTAAATACAGCTGGTTGATATGATGAATCGTATTGAATAGCATCGACCTTTGCGGCTTGCTTATTTTGATTGCAGGAAAAAAGCAAAGCTGCTAAACAAATAAAAAAAAATATCTGTTTCATACAAGTGAATTAAATTATTCCTGCCAAAATTAAAACCCTTTCTTTTCTCCAATAAATTTTTCAAACCACTCCACATTTGACTGCATTGTTTTCAACACCATTCTTGGCTCTGTTGGTCCGTGTGGCTGACGGGGTAAAGCCAGTAAACGAACCGGCACATTTCTTCTGCGAAGTGCATTATAAAACATTACTGAATTACTAAAAGGAACTCTTGCATCGGCTTCACCATGTTGGAGCATTACTGGTGTTTTTACATTTTGCACAAAACGAATGGGTGAATGTTTATCATACTTGCTCCAATCATCCCAGGGATTGGCTTCAAAATAAGAAGGAAGAAAGCCTTCGATATCATCAGTAAGATTTTGATGTGAAAGATCAACTACCGGCGCACCGATTGATGCCACTTTAAAACGATCAGTATGACCAACGATCCAGCTACTCATAAATCCTCCATAACTCCAACCCATCACTCCCATCTTACTTTCATCAGCTACTCCCATTTTGATTACATGATCCACTCCTGCCATCACATCTTCGTAATCTTTTCCGCCCCAATCATTGCGATTGGCAGTGCGAAACTCAGTGCCATATCCCGATGAACCTCTTGGATTAGGACGAAGTATTGCATAACCTGCCTCTGCCATTGCAGCAAGAGGGTAAGAGCCTTGATTGGCCGCAACACAATTTTGTGTAAACACACCAGCTGGTCCACCATGGATATTTAGAATAAAAGGAACTTTATCGCCAGCCTTATAATTTATGGGGTAGGTAAGCAACCCTTCTATCTCTCTGCCATCTTTACTTTTCCATTTTATTACTTCTGTTTTTGGTAATGGCTTGTCGGCATAAGCACTATTAATATTTGTAACTTTTACAGGAGAGAAATTTGCAAGTGAACTAGTATAGGCCTCGGGAAGCTGTGAAGGATTTTGTAATACAAATCCTAGTTGAGTTCCTGTTGAGTTAAGAGTGATTGAGCCAATCAGATCTTTTGATCCTTTGTTCCATTCTGAAATATTTTTACCATCAGCACTTAATAAATAAACAGATGCCAGTGTTCTGTTGGCTTCTGCCCATAGCACATTTTTCCCGTCAGGTGTCCAGCCAAAAATACCATTGGCACCAATGCCACCATTCTCATCGGGTGTTGCTTTCAATCGCCAGCTTTTGCCCTCTGCCAAGGAATAAATTTTTGCATGTCTTGTACCCGACCAATCAACAGGGTCTGTGGAAGAGTAGTAAGCAATCAGTTTGCCATCCGGACTGAATATTGGATTTGTTTCACCTGCACCTGTGTTGGCAATAGGTTTGATCGCTCCGCTTTCAATATCTATTAATGAAATGTCGCTGTATACATTATCATTTGCTTCGGGTGATTTACCATGGCTGTAGGCAATTGTTTTTCCATCGGGGCTCCAGTCAAAAGCCATTACATTATAATTTTCTTTGGTCATCTTTTTCTGCACATTTTTTCCTGCTGTATCTTTTTTATTTAACCAAAGAACAAAAAGCCTGTTTTGTTTTACTTCTTCATCCATATAATAGGCATCATCCTTGGCTTTTTTATTTCTCTCCTCTTTACTGTCGGCTCCATCAATCATAGTAAAAGCGATCATACTTGCATCATTGCTCCAATCGTAATTACCGACACTGGTTTTTACTTCGGTCAATTTTTCTGCTTCTCCTCCACCTATAGGAAGAATATATAAGTTTGTTTTCATTTCCCGTGAAGAAGTGAAGGCGATCCATTTTCCATCGGGGCTCCATTTAGGGTTAGATGAATTCTTATCACCTTTGGTGAGTTGAATATGATTGCCGCCATTCGCATTACAGAGCCAAACCTGGTTGATGTATTCACTTCTGTCATCTGTCATCACTGCTTCACGAACCGTATAAAGAATTTTACTGCCATCTGGCGAAGGAACAACAGCCGTGATATTTTTAATTTTCAGGCACTGTTCAGGAGTCCAGTTTTTTTGAGCAGATATGCTACAAACAAATAGCATAGCAAAAATTACAAGGAATAAATTTTTCATTTGATCTGTTTTGAAGAGGTGAATCGATTGACTTAACGGGTTAACTAATTTAACCCATTGTTTCCACAGTTGTATTTTGTTTTTCTTTCCTGAATGGCTGTGCTTTCCAATACGTTAAACTTCGCCATGCCCACTCTAATGGACCAAAGCGAAAATAACGTAACCAGATATGGCTCCATATAATTTCTATAATCCATATTGTACCGACAACATAAAACAGTTGGTGATACTCCAGTTTGCCAAAATTGCCAAATCCTATTCCATAAAAATAGATTCCGCACATCACTGATTGCATAATATAATTGGTGAATGCCATTTGTCCTACAGGACGCATCAAAGCAAACAGCCATTTAAACAAACCGGATTTATATAGCAGCATGATTAATCCGAATATACCAATAGAGTGAACGAGGCGTTGTGCCTGGTAAAAATCTAATGGTTTTGATTTTATTATTTCATACCAATTAAACTGATGATTCACATCATAGGTTACAAACAGGTAGGACAAGGGAAGCCCTACGCCAAGGCCTATAGCGGTCATCCACGCATATACTTTAGTTTTTGCCTGCCCCTGTAAAATTCCCAATTTAAAAAAGGCAAGCCCCAGCAACATGAATAAAGGAACGTCCCATATAGCCCAGTAATACATACCCAGTGTTTCACTCCGCTCTGCTTTTGCACTTCGCAGTTCATATATTTCTGCAAGACTTCCCCGCATAGCTTCTTCTTCCGATTTTATTTTTTTCCTCTTAACTTCTGCTTTTGAGTTTTCCTTTATTTCATTCATCGCAGCCAACTGATTTTTTTGCCTGTCACTCAGTTTTGTCGTTGTTGTATCAATCGCTGCTATCAGTTCGCCTTTTTTAATAGCCGATTTTTTTTGATACAAAGTCTTATTATCCATGATAGTACCCATCAGCAAAAAAATACTTGCCGCCATGATCAGGTATTTTGGTTGCAGCCTCCGAAAAGCAAAAATGATTATTCCGCAAATGGCATAGTGATATAACACATCCCAGAACCAAAACAATACATACGCATGAAATACTCCAAATAAAAGCAGCCATAGTTGTCTTCGCAGAAATAATTCGGCCGGCATCAGACCCGTTGATTTTTTTTCCTGTCGGGTAATAAAAAGATACATCCCAGCTCCAAAAAGCAACGAGAAAATGCCCCGCATACTTCCTTCAAATACACCCGGACCAAATACGTACCAGAAAAAATAATTAATTTGCCCTTGTGGCTGCATAGAAAAATCGCCAATAGCCGGGTAGGCAAGTCCGTACCCCGGAATATTCATTAATAATATGCCGAGAATGGCAAATCCTCGTAATGAATCGAGAATAATAATTCTTTCGGATTGGTGGACAGGTGCTGCCAGTGTGGTGGACATGGTAGTTTTGGTTTTGGTTATAAATGCACAATAAAATGCTAATGCAGGGTGGTGTGGACATTAAGGTAGGCGATTAGAATGGCTTATGCAAAATAAAATCTTACCCGCTATAGCAGATAAGAACAAAAAAGTATACTGATTAATTAGTAAGAAAGAAGTTTGTTAACGGTGTCATCCAACCTCGCCTTCGCCATAAAATTATTTTCCAACTCTATATTAAAAGGAATCGGTGTATCTAACGAAGCACAACGCATTACCGGCGCATCCAATAATCCAAAACAATTTTCGGCGATCCAGGCGGCTATTTCTCCCCCAATACCACCAATCAATGTGTCTTCATGTAATAACAAAACCCTTCCGGTTCGTTGCACTGCTTCCCGAATAGCTAAGTAGTCAAGGGGCAATAAAGTTCGCAAGTCTAAAATATCAATAGAAATCTCCGGATGCTCGGCTGCATAATCTTCTGCCCACAATACGCCGGCACCATACGTAATGATGGAAATTTCATCGCCTTCTCTTATATGTCTTGCTTTTCCAATTTCTATTTCATAATAGTCGGTTGGCACTTCGCCACTAACAGAGCGATACAATGCTTTGTGTTCAAAAAATAAAACAGGATTCGGATCGTTTATCGCTGCAATCAATAATCCTTTTGCATCAATAGGTGATGATGGATACACCACTTTCAATCCAGGTGTTTTTATAAACCATGCTTCATTACTTTGAGAATGAAAAGGACCAGCACCTACACCACCACCTGTTGGCATTCGTATAACTACATCTGCATTTTGTCCCCAGCGGTAATGAATTTTTGCAAGGTTATTTATTATCTGGTTAAAGCCTACCGTTACAAAATCTGCAAACTGCATTTCCATCATACTCTTATATCCTTCCAATGATAAACCTAATGCTGCGCCAACAATTGCACTTTCACACAATGGAGTATTACGTACTCTTTCTTTGCCAAATTCATTTACAAATCCTTCGGTTATTTTAAATGCTCCTCCATATTCTGCAATATCCTGTCCCATGAGAATGAGATTGGAATGCTGCTGCATGGATTGATAAAGACCTTCCTTAATTGCGTCTATTAGCCGCTTTTCAGAAGTGGGTTGTGGGTTGTAGTTTGTCAGTCGTGAGTTATCAATGACACCCGACACCCGAACACTCTCACCTGTTTTAGCATACACATCTTCCATCTCTTCTTCCGTATCTGCAACAACTGGCTTGGTATTAAATCCAATCGCTAATTCGCTTTCTATTCTTTCTTTAAACTCAATTCGTATTGCTTCAATATTTGCTTCTGTTAAAACCGCTTCTTTAATTAAAAACTGTTCGTAGTTTTTAATCGGGTCTTTCATTTCCCAGAGTTTGAATAAATCCTGCGGTACATATTTTGTTCCACTGGCTTCTTCATGTCCTCTCATTCTAAAAGTGAGACACTCTATTAAATATGGTTTTTGATTTTTGATGCAATAGTCTCTTACGCCTTTTATCGTATCATATACCTGTAACAAATTATTGCCATCTATCTGCACTCCTTCCATTCCATAGCCCTTCGCTTTATCAATTAAACTAATACAGCGGTATTGCTCATTTACTGGAGTGCTTAGTCCATATCCATTGTTCTCAATAATAAATATGACAGGCAGATCCCAAACTGCTGCTGTATTTAGTGCTTCATGAAAATCGCCTTCGCTGGTACCTCCATCGCCGGTAAAGGCCAATGATACTTTTTTTTCTTTTCTTAATTTATGTGCTAATGCTACACCATCGGCAATGGCCAATTGCGGGCCAAGATGTGATATCATTCCACAGATATGATGCTCTCTGTTTCCAAAGTGAAAACTTCTTTCTCTTCCCTTGCTGTATCCTTCCTGTGCACCTTGCCATTGCATAAATAATTTGTGCAACGGCATATTACGGGTAGTGAATACTCCCAGGTTTCTATGCAAGGGCATTATCCATTCATCAGGTTGCAATGCTAAAGTGGCGCCTACAGATATTGCTTCTTGTCCGATACCACTAAACCATTTGGAGATTTTTCCCTGTCGTAATAGTACCAGCATTTTTTCCTCGATCATGCGGGGCCAAAGCAGACTTCTGTAAAAATGTACAAGCTGTTCGTTGGATAATTCTTTGCGGTCGAATGTCATACTGCAAACCTAATTAACATGATCCAGAATAAAACCCGGTTTCCTCCCTGTTATCTAAAAACAATAGTCAACAGTTGTGGATAAATATAAGAGAATAACTAAATCCGTTTTTATTGAATTAAAGTATATTTACTTAGCATTATCTAAGAGTTTTTAACTATGAAGACCCTACTAATTGTTTTTTTCGTTGTTATTATTTCTCCATGTGTATTATTAGCACAGGATTTAAACTGGAATACAGTAACCTATACAACCGGTTCTCTTTCTACAGGTTTTGGAAGCATCGGCACCCCCGCATCAACCGTTTCGTTAAACATAACTGGAAGCACTGCTCGCATTGATGCAGGTTTTCCAACAAAATATACTGCCAACCCTCCGGGTTCTGGTGATGATTGCGCTGTTAATTGTGCACTTCGTACAAGAGTTACTTTTGTAACAATAGCAGAAACAGTTGTATATACCTTTACTTTTTCCCCTGCGGTATCTGGTCTTTCCTTTCGTATTTATGATATTGATGGAACTGATGCAAGCGGGGACCAGGCCAATGTAACCGCCACAGGTCCCTCTGGTGCCCAAAATATTACAATGACGAACCTTAATACACCTCCCTCCACTATTACTGGAAGTGGTACAACCTCTGCCACAGCAACCGGTACACAGGGAGATACAGGCGACGATCAAGTTCAGGTTAGTATTAGTGGTTTTGTAAATACACTTACCATTACCTACGCAAACAATCCAGCTAATCCAACAGCAGGCGTCAGAAGTTTTTCTTTCGGTAATCTTAG
The DNA here is from genome assembly GCA_001464625.1 of Bacteroidia bacterium Ga0077558. GTDB lineage: Bacteria > Bacteroidota > Bacteroidia > Chitinophagales > Chitinophagaceae > JJ008. Next base: position 40,795 of record LNFJ01000044.1, read on the forward strand.
CTGGGCTGGCACACTCCCGGTTAAATGGATTTCATTTACAGGCAAGAAGCAAAATAACGGTAGTGCAGAATTAAAATGGATTACAGAAAATGAAATCAACGCAGATAAATACATTGTGGAAAAAAGCAAAGACGGGCAGAACTTTGTGTCGATAGGAGAGCTTGCTGTTACTGGTGGCATCAGTCGTAACACCTACTCGTTTATAGATCCTAATCCTGGAGTCGGTAATGCCCTTTACCGGATAAAACAATTAGACATTGATGGCCGTTTTGAGTATTCAGGCATTGTGGTAATAAAACAAAATAATGAACTCACTACTGCTACAGTTTTTCCAAATCCAGCCAAAGATTTTTTACAAATTTCCCTTCCGGGAAACGTTCAGCTGCAACGCATTCAAGTGTTTGATGCTTCTGGAAAGCTAATTATCCAATCGAAAAATTCAACAGGAAAGCTTGATATTTCCATATTAAAACCTGGGGTATATAACCTGCAGATTGAAAATACATCCGGAGAAATATTTAGAAAGAGTTTTATAAAACAGTAACCTGTTTAAACAACCACCAACTCATAAAAATCTTCCGGCTGCAAATATTTCTGCGCAAGAGCTTGCAGCTCTTCTGCTGAAATTGTTTTAATTGTATTGATAGAGTCGTAGAAATATTTTTCCGTCAAATTATTCAATACAATGTTTTTCCAGCGGGCAATTATTTGGAAAGGACCATCCAGGTCACCCAGCAAGCTACCCATCATATAATTTCTTACCAATAGCAATTCTTCTTCATCCACTAATTCTTCCCGCAGGTCTTTCATTTCTTTATAGACCTCGGTTATAGTCGCTTCGCTAACATCTTTGCCGGCTTCTGTGCTTATCATCCAACCTGACTCATGTATATGATTGAGCAAATAACTGTGAATGCCATAGGTGTACCCTTTATCTTCCCGGATATTGCTCATCAGCCTCGATCCAAAAAACCCGCCGAACAATGAATTGAGCACCTGCACTTTTAAAAAATCGGGGTGATGGCGATTAGGAAATGGCCTGGCAATACGAATGGAGCCTTGTACACCATTGGCATCATTCGTAACCCTGAATTTTCTCTCTGCTGACGGTGTTGAAATGATAGAAGAGGAGCCATTTGTTTTGTTAGGAAGATCTCCAAAATGTTCATCCAGTAAAGAATCGATATTTACAGGAAGTTTTCCTGCCACAAACAATATTAACTTCCCCTCCTGGTAATATTTTTTATAATGATCGAGTAACTCTTCTCTATTCAGGTCATTAAAATCTTCTTCTTTGCTATACTTACCATACGGGTGATTCTCGCCATACAGGTAAACATCAATTAAGCGACTGGCTACAAAATCACTTTTTTTCAAATTCACTTTTAGCCGTTGCTTCATGTTTTGTTTATAAACATCCAATTCATTTTGAGGCATGGTTGAATCGGTGATCAATTCCTTAACAGCAGGTAATAGTTCCTTTATATGTTTTGTAAGGCAATGCAGTGTAATGGTAGACGTTTCGTTATAACAAGCCCGGTTGAGGTACGAGCCATAATACTCAAAATGTTCATTAATTTGAAAAGCTGATTTTTTGGATGTTCCATTTCTCAATAAAAAATTAGTAGTAGCCGCCACCAGGTTTTTTTCTTCCTGCCAGTTACCGGCAAAAAATACCCATTCTAATGATAAGACTTCTTCTGCACCGGCATTCACTGCGTATACTTCCACACCATTACGCAGTGTAAATTTGTCGGCAGGTTTTAATTGAAGATTAAAATTAACTGCATCTACTATCGTAGGTGATTGTTTCCTGTCTGGCATAATGATCTTTTCTTTCTTCTTAATTGTTAGATAGATAATAAATGGTGCTGCAATTGGTATTGCGGAATATATTCTTGCTTTCCTGTAAAATATCTGCTGCAGATACAGCAGCATATTTATCCAATTCAGTATTCATCCAGGCTGCATCACCTAATATTTCATAATAAGCAAGACTGGTAGCCCGGCTCATTACACTCATATCTTCGAAAGCAATCATGCTTTCTGTTTTGTTCTTTACTTTTTGCAATTCTTCTACACTCACTAATTCATTTTTCATTTTTTCTAATTCTATCTCTACTGCTTTCTCTGCATCTTCCATCTTTACTCCTTTCACTAATTTTCCTTCTAATAAAACCAATCCATTATCAGTACTCCCAAAATGATGGCATTCAATATTACTGAACAATTGTTTTTCTTTTACCAATGCCTGGTATAACCTGGAAGAACCGCCGCCACTAAGAACATCGGTTAACAAATCTATAGTATGGTATTCTTTATCCAACCGCCCCGCCATATGCCAGCATTTATATAATGCATCTAATGGCACATTCGCTTTGATCACTTGTTTTCTCTCTTCTGTCTGTGCAGGCTCTTGTGGCAGGTTTCTTACATATTTTTCTCCGGCAGGAATATCGCCAAACCATTTTTCGGCTAGTGCTTTTACTTTTTCTGTTGTAACATTTCCTGCAACTACCAGTACCGCATTTACCGGACGATAATGTTTAAAGAAGAAATTCTTTACGTCGTTCAATTGTGCATTTTCTATATGAGATAGTTTCTTTCCAATCGTCATCCAACGGTAAGGATGCTTTTTGTATGCCAACTCTCTTAGTTTATGTTGCACATCACCATATGGTTTTGTCAAATAATGCTCTTTAAACTCTTCACAAACCACTTTACGTTGTGTTTCTAAACTTTTTTCTTCAAAAGCTAATGATAACATGCGGTCACTCTCCAGCCAAAAAGCGGTTTCCAGGTTTTCTGCCGGCAGTTGTATGTAATAGTTAGTAAGATCGTTGGTAGTATAAGCGTTATTCTCTCCACCGGCCATTTGTAATGGCTCATCATAGCTTGGAATATTGATGGAGCCTCCAAACATCAGGTGTTCAAACAAATGAGCAAAACCGGTTCGTTCAGGATCTTCATCTCTGGCGCCTACATCATACATAATATTCATCACAGCCATGGGTGTAGATAAATCCTGGTGCACAATTACTTTAAGACCATTATCCAATGTAAATTTTTCAAATTGTATCATACTCAAATAACATTCGTTGAATTACAAAGCTGATTGCTGAAAATTGCTGACAAAACTAGTCAGTGTTAATCCTGCCCAAAATTATAACGGACAGTTTGCAAAAGTATTGAAAAATGGAGGCGGTTGCAGAACAAATATGCTGAAACAAAAACTATAAGATACTTTTCACTTTAAACTCAACTTCCTGCAATACTCCATCCCGGCGTATAAGCATCATTACTTTTTCATTGGGCTTTTGCAAGGCAATTTTATACTGGTTGAGATTTTGAGAAAATACTTTGTTCACCGCTATTACAATATCACCTTCTTTAAGGCCGGCCTCTTCGCCCGGTGACCCTTTTGCTACATCACCAATAAAAATTATTCCATCAATAAGATATAACTCAATTCCCGAATAGGAATAATCAAACGGTTCATTAAAGTGGCTATTGGGTAATAAGTATATCTCGGATTTTTTATAGTTGATAGTTACATTAAATCGCCGTAAAATATCATTACCAATAAGCCCTCCCATATAAGGATAAGAGGTAACATTATTCTCATCATCAAACGTAAAAACAGGTACATTTTTAAATTTATAAGGCCCCACTTTTACTTCCCGTATTACCGTAAGGTCCATATCAATTTTTCCGCCCAACCCTTCTCCCTCTTTTACAAAATGTTTTTTCTTTCTTTTATAAAACATACTGTCTTCCACAAATTCCTTGTTCAGTAACATACACAGCCCCGCACCCATATCATATAAAAATTTTGCGTTGATGGTTCTGTCATCTTTTACCCGCAGATCTTGCGATACCAATAAATTTATGGTAGGCCTGAGCAAATACCCACCTTTTGGATAGCGAATACTTCCGGGAGTCCAAAAAGAAATGCGCATACTATCATAATCTACCTTCATGATATAGCGGCTCAATATGGAATAGCCGATTATGCCATCAATCCGTTCGCCATATACAGCCGTAAGAATTCCATAATCATTGGTATGAAAATTCAGGCTATCCACAGTAAGACCCGGAAAATGCAATTTCTGGTTATAAAAAAAACTTACAGTCCTGATACCCGCAATACCACGAATAGACCTATTGGTCGGGGTGGGTTTTATCCCAAAATAATCGGCTGTAGTAGAATCGAGTGAAATACCACTGCTGCCCGTATCGAGTACAAAATTCAAGGTATCCGGAAAATCGGCAAACCGGGCTTGCAGCAAAATAATGCCTCCGGTTAGTTGAATAAACGGTATAGTGGCAACATGCCGGGAAGGGGGTTCAATAAACTCTTCCTGTGCAGCCACGGGTTGTAGCTTCAACAGTAAACTAAGGATGGCAAAGCAATGAATCGTCTTTTTCATATCAACTAGACGGTATGGTAATCGATAACATTAAGACCCAAATCTTGTTCAAAATGATGCAGTAAGGGTTCCTATTTATATAAATTTACTTTAATGCGGCGGCTAATCAAAACCGCTCAACCTTTTTTGTGTTATTGCGGTGTAACTTTGCACCCATGCAGCTAAACGATTTATACGAGAAAGCCTCCGCCTTTGGCTTTTTGTCAATAGAAGAAGGAGTTCATCTCTACCACCATGCCCCACTGGCCGACCTGATGTTTATAGCCGATGAACTTCGGAAAAAACAGGTGCCACACGGAAAAGTGACCTGGCAGATAGACCGGAATGTGAACACCACTAATGTGTGTATTGCCAATTGTAAGTTTTGCAATTTTTACCGCATACCCGGACATGCTGAAGCCTACATCACCGATATGCCAACTTATCGTAAAAAAATTGAAGAGACATTGAAATGGGGTGGCGACCAGTTATTATTACAAGGTGGACACCACCCGGATCTGGGACTTCAATATTATGTGGAAACATTCAGCCAGATAAAAAAAGAATACCCACATATAAAGTTGCATACACTCGGACCACCGGAAGTGGCACATATAACCAAACTTGAAAAATCAACGCACCGTGAGGTACTGATGGCATTGAAAGAAGCCGGTATGGATTCCTTACCAGGAGCCGGTGCAGAAATTTTAACGGACAGGGTTCGCCGATTAATTTCCAAAGGAAAATGTGGAGCACAGGAATGGCTGGATGTAATGCATGAAGCACACAAATTAAATATTACTACTTCGGCCACGATGATGTTTGGCCATGTAGAAACGATTGAAGAACGTTTTGACCATTTAGTAAAAATAAGAGAAGTACAAAGTCGCAAACCAGCAGATGCGAAGGGATTTTTAGCATTTATTCCGTGGACTTTCCAGGATGTAGATACGCTGCTGGCAAGAATACGAGGCGTCCAAAATTTAACTACGCCGGAAGAATACATTCGCATGATAGCACTCAGTCGCATTATGTTACCAAATGTAAAAAACATACAAGCCAGTTGGTTAACGGTTGGCAAACAAACGGCCTCCATTTGTTTGCATGCAGGTGCCAATGATTTCGGAAGTATTATGCTGGAAGAAAATGTAGTAAGTGCTGCCGGGGCGCCGTATCGCTTTACGTATAAATCAATACAAGATGCCATTCGGGAGGCAGGTTTTGAACCGCAGCTACGAAACCAGCAATATGAATGGAGAGAAATACCAGAGACGATAGAAGAGCAGGTGATAGATTACTGATGATGAAAAGTGAATGGTCAATTGTGAAGGAGGTCGTTTAATTAAGCTGCGAGTTTTGAGCTACGAGTTACGAGATAAATACACACCATGAAAAAAACATATAGTTGGTTTAGAAAGATTGCATTTGTAGAAGGCATTTCGTTTTTAGTGTTATTATTAATTGCGATGCCATTAAAATATTTTGCGAATATGCCGATGGCCGTTACCCTTGTGGGTGGATTGCATGGTGTATTGTTTGTTGGTTTAGCGGTGGCAGCTTACCTGGTAAAAGACCAGTACAATAAATCGTTTGGATGGGGGTTAAAAGTTTTTGTTGCATCTATTATTCCGTTTGGTACTTTTTATATGGATAAGGAGTGGAAGAGGGAAGAGGGAAGAGGAGGCGACAGGATAAATCAAGTCGTATAGTTTATAATGTAGAATATCGAGTATATAATCATGAACCTTATTCAATGAAAAGATGTATTATAATATTTTTTTTACTTCTATCGATAAAAACTACATACGGTCAAAAATCTGATGAACTCTTGAATGTTCATGTGAAAAAACATATAAGTGATCTAAATACAAAAGGTATTGACACAGTTTGCATCTATCAAGCCTATTGCGTTGGCTGCCTATATAGGTGGGAAAATGAAGAAGACGAATGTGAATTTGAAGGTATATTTATTTCAACATATATTTTTTGGATAGAGAATGGACACTCCTTTATGACTAAAAAGGATAATTGTTTTGACTATTCAACCCAGAAGATTCAAAATGATAGTATCTGGCAGTTCTTTTTTAGGAATAGAGATACAATTGTAAAGGAAGAAATCAAGATGCCGCAGTTCATTGAAGTTAAAGAAGGAAAAGAAAAAATATATTCTTCGAGTATCAGTCATTCAAGATTCCAGCAAATTCAAATCATAGTTGGCCGAGATACTATTATCAATAAAGAGCTTGATGATTACCATTTCAGCAAAGAAGTTGGAACATTGCATCAAAAAAATATCAATTATGACTATAACATAAATTCTCAATTAAAAAATTTTCAACTTTTGATTTCTAGATCAATTAAATCTGCAACTCAAAAACAAAAACTGATAAAAACAAGAAGATAAAAATCCATGAAATATCTATCCTTCTTTCTTACCAAACTCTCTCCCCAATAAATTCCTACCTTCACCAAATCAAATCATCCCGCTATGAAAAATTATCTATTAATTCTTTTAGCTTCTTCACTATTCGTTGCCTGTAATAATAATGCTGACAAACCTGGTGATCATGATGACTCAACAGATATTGCCGAGTATGTATATAGCTGGCAGGCTACATTAGATGATTCAACCGGTAAACTGGAAATGAAAAAACTGGAAATGGTGGGACCGGATTCTCTTTCGCCACAAGCGGTTGTTGATTTTTTAAACACAAACAATCCTAATATCACTCTTACATATTTAAAAACCTCCGGCGATACAATTTTTATAAAAATCCCTGATGCAAATTATCTAACGCAGCAGATGGGTTCTACCGGGCCTACCATGTACTTTGCTTCGGCCGTTTATAATCTTACCGAAATACCGGGTATCCGCTTTGCCAACTTTGATTTTGAAGAAGGCGATCATGCACAGCCGGGAACTTTTACGAGAGAAAGTTTTAAAGAAGAATAAAGTATCCCGCAAAGACGCAACGGCGCAAAGAATACTTTAAAGATTTTACTTTTTGCGACTTAGCGTCTTTGCGGGAAAAAATTTACTTCGGATATTTTTCTACTTTATTCGTTATTGGTTTCACTGTTCGCAAGTATGCATACACGGCTTTCAATTCTTCGTCACCCATTTTAGAATACATGGCCCATGGCATGATGGAGTTCATTCTTCCAGGATATTTGTTCACCATTTCATCAGCGCCATTGTTTTTAAATCTTGCTAAAAACATTTCTTCTGTCCAGGTGCCTATACCCGTTGCAGAATCGGGAGTGATGTTGGCCACACCCACTTTAAACATTGGTAAGTCAAAAACAAAACCTCCGGAAAATATTTTTGAAAAATCCGGGCCTTGCGGACCCATCGGCGTATGGCATTCCGAACACACTGCTGCATTTACAATGTATTCGCCATATTTTACTTTATCGGCTTTATCAGGAATGGTATTATTATCAAGATTAACAACAGGCAACGGTCCAAGCATACTCATTGGTATTTCCAATTTGCGGGGAGGCGTCGTTCTTTCAATTGGTTTTAAAGTACGGATATACGCTACAATAGCAAGAATATCATTTTTAGCCATCTTGCTATAATGCTGGTAAGGCATTATGGGAAAAAGTGTGTCCCCTTTCTTATTAATACCCCCTGTAATAGCCCTGATTATTTCTTCATCGCTCCAATCTTTTAATGCAAACGGAGTAATGTTTGGTGGCGTTACTTCTCCGGGAATTCCTTCTGCTTTTCCAAACGGAATAGGAGCACCCCCTCCCTCAGTTCCAGGCACTACCGGCATGGAGAACTTGCCGGTATCCCTTACGCTATGGCAATCCATACATTGGGTAACATAATGCGCCAGGTAATGGCCCCTTTCAACTAATTGTTTTAATGAATCTGTTTCTGTGGATGCTTGCTTATCAGAAGTACTGTTATTACAAGCGGAGAAATATACAGCAGCGATTGTAATTGAAAACAATGCTGCCAATACGAGGAGCTTTCTCATGTTGGTTTGCGGTTTAGTTGGTTAATGGTTAGTAAAAGGTAAAAAGTTTTGGGGAATTGGAAGAGAATTATTTTACCAGCCTATTAATACTATAATTTACTTAAGCACATAACCAACACTTAACGTCAGCGGAACTTTTACACCATTATTATCCGGAAAAATATTGCCATTGGAGAAATGGCCGATTCTGATACCTGTTTGCAGGTTTTTGTTTTTGCCGGTAAAAACATTCAGCCCCATCTGGTCATGAAATGTAAAATGCCGTCCTGTTTTTTCATCATCAATCAATGTTTTTGAAATATAAGTCGGGCCTGCTACAGAATATTCAAAATACACATCCGTTTTCTTAGAACGGAAAGCGGCAAACTTCAACACCGGGTAAACAGAGAATGTTGCAAATCCTTCTTTATTGTCTTCACTTTTCCAATAACCCACCGTAGTGCCAATATCAAAAGCAAAGACTTTTCTTGCATGAAAAATATTTCGCTGGTAGTTTACAGAAATACCAGACCGCACATGAGCATCACCACCCCAGAAGAAAGGAAGGGTTTTAGAGAACAGATCATTTACACCATAGCCCAATGCATTGCTGGTATACGCTACATTAAGAAAATGCTTAGGAAAATGATAACCACTTTTAATTACACTCTCCACTTTTTCTTTTGACAATTCCCTTAAGTGATAATTAAAGCCGGTAGAAAAGAAAGTGGTTTGTGGTTGCTTTTCTTTGGCATGCGCCGGTGATAGTGTGGCACCCAATAGCAATTCCCATTTATGATTGAGATGATATTTAAAGCCTGCACCAAACAATCCGGTTGCATATACTGCATTTTTAACGGCAGGCACATCGTTTATATAAATGCCTTTTCTTGTTACTACTCCTAACCCTCCTTCTGCATACAGCGAAAGTTTTTTATGTAATGGAATATTCCCCACCAACGTAAGTCCGCCCACATTCATCCACACAGTACGAATTGCCTGGTCTCCATTAATACTTTTATAGCCCACCCAATCAACAGGTCGCATATAAGTAATTTGCGCCGCCAAATATTTATTGAATTCATAGCCATACAAAACAAGTCGTGGTGCAATATGCGGCACCGTTACTGATTCAGCAGTAAAGCCCGGCTCCAGTTGTGCAAATGAAAAAGGATAATTAATATAGCCAAGACTAACGCCGAAATAAGCATTCTTTAATCCGGCAGGGTATTGGATTCTTTTTTCGCCGGGCTGTGCAATTGCCGAAAAAAAATTTGTATAAAATAGTAATGCAGTTAAAATACAAGCTTGTCTTGCCTTCATAATTTTCGTTTGTAATCAAAGTATTTGTATCGCTTCCATCTTTTCATTCATTACTAACATACGACTGCTGTATCCCTTTTCGATTTTTCCATAGTCATTTAGACCAAGCAATTTTGCAGGGTACAGACTGCACATCCTCAACGCTTCTGCCAATTCAATTCCTGTAAAATTAACCAGGTTTTGTATTGCTTTTGTCATTGTTAAAGCGGAGCCGCTTAAAATATTATTTGCTTCATATTTATTGCCTGCTGCCTGGTGTTGATATTCTCCTTCGGCTGTATCGGTTACTGCATCAGTAATTACAAATAATCTTTCCTTCATTACTTGCTTTGCAATACGTATTGCTGCGTAGTCAACATGATAGCCATCAGGAATAATACTTGCCATTGCTGTAGCATCATCCATTGCGGCACCAACCAAACCTGGCTGGCGGTGTTGTAATGGACTCATGGCATTGTATAAATGAGTAACGGCAGAAATGCCATTCGCAAAACCTTCTTTTGCTTCATCATATGTCGCATTACTGTGCCCAGCAGAAATAATAATGCCCTGTGATTTTATTATTTTAATAATTTCGGCGCTAACGGTTTCTGGTGCCAGTGTTATCATTTTAATTACTCCCTTTCCATAATTCAACAAATCCTGCACTTGTTGTACGGAAGGAGAATGAATTAGTGATTCAATATGTGCACCCCGCTTACTGGCATTTATCCACGGGCCTTCTACATGCAAACCAAGAATACCGGTTCCGTTATTCTTCCAATACTCTCTTACAGCATCAATACATTTATAAAATACTTCGTACGTATTGGTAGCCACGGTTGGTAAACAAAAAAAGGTTCCCCCTTTTGCATTATGCTCTTGTAATTTTTGCAGCGATGCCGGTTCCGGATGGGCGGATAATAATCTTCCTCCGGCTCCGTAGATCTGTAAGTCGATAAAAGCGGGAGCTAGAAAACAATGAGGAAATTTTTCAGCCTTTTGGTTTGTCGGTAAGGATGAAATAGAAATAATGTCTTTTATTGTTTCATTCTCAACTACTACTGCATTATCACTTAGCCAGTTCGCACCTGTAAAAATTTTATCTGCAATATATATTGTAATAGTTGCCACCGGGGCTGAAAGATAAATGATTTTAGTCTTTACAAAAGACCAAACTCTTTCCTGGTGATTGTAAGAATAAAAGGTTGAATAGATTTTAAAATTTCAGCTGTTGCACCTGTATTGATAAACCTGTTGTATTGATGCAGGTCTATACGCCGGGAGTAAGGAACTGGTATGTAACTATAACCTGATGCAGATGCAGCATCATTATACCGGACGAATAATTCGGATGGCTTGTCTGCCCTGTTGTAAGTACAATAACTGAATTTTACAACGTAGTGATTTTTTGCAAAATGGTAGGCTGTATCATATTTGTAACTGTAGGGATCATTCTCTCCCATTCCATCAATCCGGATCTTCAAAAAATCATCGTAATACAAAACCCTGCATAAATCATAGATATCAGGACCCTTTGATGTATCCAGAATTAATTTTTTATTTACATCCACCAATACCGGATCTAGCTTTTTCATTTCTTTTTTCCCGGCATCTGTTGTAATCATTATCATGCCTTTACAATCCCACGGACAATGTTGAGCGGAGACAACTGTAGAAATTATGAATAACGAAAATAAAAATAGATAGCGCATATGGAAGGTAAAGCTACTACAGCTTTTTTAAAAAAGGCTACCCTTATCCGGGTATTTTAACCTGCTACAAAGCGATAGCCAATTCCTTTGATGGTGATTATTTCCAGAGAAGAATCTTCTTTAAGGTAACTGCGGAGCTTGGTGATGTACACATCGAGATTGCGGCTGTTAAAGAAGGAATCGTTTCCCCAAAGCAGGTTGAGAATATCTTTGCGGTCAATTATTTTTTCCCGGTTTTCGTAGAGCAATTTTAGTAGCTCACTTTCCCTATAAGAAAGCTTTTTCTCTTCTTTACCATTACTCAGAAGCTGCCTGTTCATCTGAAAATTATAGCGGCCCATAATCGCTATTCCATCGATTGATTTGGGTAATCCTTCTTGTTTATTCTTCAGCAGGTTTTGAATACGCACAATCAACTCTTCCATGCTAAACGGCTTGCGGATATAATCGTTGCCGCCTGCCGAAAAACCTTTTACTACATCTTCCGTTTGTACTTTGGCGGTCAAAAAAATTATCGGCACTTCTTCATTCAGTTCCCGTATTTCATCAGCAATTGTAAATCCATCTTTATTCGGCAGCATCACATCCAGCACACAGATATCTGGTTTGGATTTTTTAAATAATTCGGTTGCCTTTGCACCATCACTTTCCATTACCACTTCATAGTTGCGGCTTTCCAGGCTTTCCTTTACGATCTTGCCAAGAAAGAGCTCGTCTTCCACATATAAAACTTTGGTGTTGCTCATGCTGGTTTTTTGGGTAGTGTGATGATAAATGAAGTACCGATGCCCGGTTGAGTTTCTACTGCAATGGTTCCCTTATGTTGTTCAATAACCCTTGCAACATAGCTTAATCCCAGCCCATAACCTTTTGCATTGTGTGTATCGCCATGCGGCACCCGAAAAAATTTTTCAAATATTTTTTCTTTGTATTCGGCATCAATACCAATTCCATTATCGGTGACAGTCAATGCAATTGCATTATCTCTTTCTGCCAAATTAATTTGTACCGACAGGTTTTCTTTGCTGTATTTAATTGCATTATCGAGGAGGTTAAATACTACGCTAAGCAGGTGCAACCTATCCGCCAGCAAAATAAGATTGCCTTCGTTAGTAACAGTTACCCTGGCATTGTTTTTTTCAAACTGTAATTTCAGGGAGCCTACTACTTCATCAACCACTTCTTTCAAATCAACAGTTTCATATTTCAGCTCCACTTCTTTTTTCTCGAACATAGAAAGTTTAAGCACTTTATCTACCAGCAAGCTTAACCGTTGTAACTCATTCTGAGAAATATCAAGATACTCCTTCGTACGTTTCGGGTCATCAATCGCATTAAAATTTTTCAATGCTTCGATAGCAACTCCCACGGTGGCAATTGGCGTTTTTAATTCATGAGTAATATTGCTGATGAATTCATTTTTCAACGCTGCTAATCGTTGTTGACGTAATAGATTTCGATAGAGCAATACAAACGAAAGAATGGTAATCCCTAATAAAAGAATTGAAAAAAGAATAGGCTGTGTAATTTGCCGGAATAAATACGGAACCGTATTACCCAGGTTTAGTTGAAAAGAAATCGGTTTGGCAAAACCAACTACTACTTCATTTAATGGTTGTGGATTATCAAGATCCGGATTATCATTTTTATTAACGGAGAAAGGAACGTTTAGTTTTTGTTGTTTCAAAGCCACTTTGTATGCAGAATCAACTTCAGCAATCCGTAATGAATCTTGAAGAGAATCAACACCATATAACATATTGAAAATATAACTTCCTCCTTCTGATCTTCCCGTAATATGTTGTTCCATGTTTACCGGCTCTCCGTCCTTAGTTACACTATTGGATTCACTCATTGAAATAACAACACCTTGCTTTTCATTTTTGATTATTCGCAGCGAGTCATTTAGTTTATTGCGGATAACATTGATGGTAGAGATCATTTCGGGCCTTGGACGAATGTTTACATTCATGTGTCGCTGGCCATCCTTGTTCATAAAAATTTTTACTTTGCCTCCACGGCCACTATCCTGTTTATTCCAATCCATTTCCCCCAGGTTTAGTTTTGCTGTTTGTAATTGCAAAATGGCATCTCTGAAGGTGGCTTCTGTTTTTATAACTAAGGACCTTTTCTCCCGGTTATAGTTTTGTTGTAACCAGTATAACTGGAAACCGGTGATACCGAGAATGGCCACCCACATTAATAATGCTAACCAACGGAGACTGTTCATGTAAATAAATTCCGAAACAAATGTAATTCAATGCTGGGAGCTATTTCAGGGGTTTTAACCTTTATTAACCTTAATGATAGGTGGGTTAACTTATTGAGAAAGGTTGCTTGCATAGTTTTGATAAATCGAATTTAGAGTTCATGGTCTTTAGTCAGGAGTGGACCCCGAGAATTGGAACTTTTTGATAAAATGCAAAGTGACTGAATTGTGCTGAATAGCGATATGCAGTATCCCGAAAGCTTTCGGGATGCGACGTCCGCCCGGCCTTGATATTCGGACGGGCAACCGGGCTGATAGCAGTCATGCAGATGGTTCAATAAATTGTTTATTCAACTCTTTAAAATAAAAATAATAACGATGAAAAAAATTCTGATTGCTGGTTGTGCTGTTTTGTTAAGTGGTTTGTTGCAGGCGCAACAAAAACAAGGTACTGTTACGTATGAGAGAGTGTCGCAGGTGCAAATTAGCTTCGGTGGTAATATGCCGGCTGGAATGGAAAGTCAAATACCAAAAACCCGGAAAGATAATTTTGAATTGAGCTTCGGCAATAATAAATCGGTATGGAAAGCTGCCGAAGATGAAGCGAATGAAACAACCGATATCAGTGGTGGCGAAGGTGGTGGTATGCAGATACGAATGGTAATGGCTGGTTCCAACGATGTGTTGTTCAATAATTTTGAAACAGGCAAACGGGTGGAGAAAAGAGAAGTGATGGATAAATCTTTTATTATTGATGATAGCATTAAATCATTAAAATGGAAAATGACAGGTGAAACAAGAACAATTTTGAATCTTCCCTGCATGAAAGCAACCACTTCCAACATCCGTACACGAACAATCACAAATATGGATAATGGTAAACTGGAGCGTAAAGAGACTACCGATACGGTTGCTATTGTTGCCTGGTTTACTACCAGTATTCCTGTTTCTGCAGGACCGGCAGAATACCAGGGACAATTACCCGGATTGATTTTAGAAATGGACATTAAAGACGGTACACAGGTTTTTAAAGCACTTAGCATTTCAGAAAAAGTAGATCTCGCTGCCATTAAAGAACCTACCGGAAAGAAACGGTATACACAAGAGGAGTTTAAAAAAGAAAGGGATAAAATGATGGCCGAGATGAACAGGAATGATGGCGGGGGTAACCGGCAGATACGAATTAATTAAAGAAAGTTTTATTAAATTAAAAAGCAGCTTGAAATCTAGCTGCTTTTTTTATAGAAAAGGTTAGTCATTATTTTCTTTGTTGCGGCACATAAGTATCCAAATATCTTTTTACAGTGTTGTTCCAGTTATCAAGATTGGTAGTTCTTTTTTTATTCAACTCATTATTGGTCTTATTATAATCATTTACCCCTTCATTCGCTTCTTTTACTGCTTTATTAAAATCATCAACATCCTGCTGTGTTCTTTTACCGGCAGGTTTGGAATCGAATTGTTTTTTTATTTTTAAAAAGTTTTCCTGCTTCAATATAAAATCGCTTTGTGCCGTTGTTTTTTTTGCTTCTTCTTTATAAAAGTTTAGCAAATTTCTGCAGGCACTAATTAGCGATCCATCACCACTAAAAGGCTCAACTCCTTTTAATTTATCCAATCCTGCTTCTGCAAAACTTTGTAGTGAATTGATATTTTGTTCAATACTATTCACATTCTTTTTTTCAAGGGCTTCCATCAGGTAAGCTTCTTGCTTGTAACATTTAAAAAAGATCAGGTACACTTCGTCATAATGTTTCATTACTGCTGATGCAGTTTTCATTTTTAAATCCAGTTCAGAAGTATTTTGTACCAGCTTAATATTATGCTTTTCAGCAAATCGCTTTTGTGTTTCGCTTTGTTTGGCAGAAGCTTCTTGCAACTTTTCATTGGCTTTTTCCTGGGCCAGCATATACGCTTCCATGGCATCATAACTTTGCTCAGCAATCTCTTCCATGTTTACAATTTTGGCATAATCCTCATTGAAAACACTGTTTAATATTTTAAAATAGGCCACAGACGTATCCCGGAAAGTTTTATCGCCTTTGTAAGGAGGCATACCCTGGATATTAGCTCTTGTATTATATATGGCATCCACTACTTCCAGACGTCGCTTTTCTACCTTTCTTGCACTTTTACCATGCGACATACTGCTAAGGTAAACCATGTATTTAAGTGTTAGCTCTTCGTTGGCCTTGCCAATGTATTCCAGGTATTCCCCCGGCGTTTCAAATACTTGTGCTTTTGCCAATGATGGTTGTATTGAAAAAAATACAATTAGAGCTACGCTTAGATTTTTAAATATATTTTTCATTAAAAATGATTTGTTGTGTGTATGTTCTTATCGTAATTTAATTAAATCGCAGAGAATCAGAAAAGCTTCTTGTATATAAATATCTGTACTGATATTTTCCAGCCATTCCTGGTTGATCTCTTTTGCATATTCGCTGTTACTAATAAGTATTTTATCAAGGCTGTGGTTCAGTACTGAATACTTTTGCACGGCCGGTTCACCATTTCCCGAAAATACATCTTGTTCCTTCTCTTTTGCTTTTGCCCATACTTCAAACTCATCCCATTTCAAAGGAATGGTTTCTGTTTTTCCTCTGCGAGATACTAACAGGTCAATTATTTTTTGAATGTCGCTAAAGTTGTTATCGGCTTTTATACGAACCTGGCTTTTAGCAGCCAGCTCATTTACCGGTAATAGCGGCAACGGTTTGTAATAACTATTCTTTGCTATTTCATCTGCTACTAAAGCATTGGGTGAAAATTTTTCACGGTATTCAATCCCATCAAAAGCATCGGGTAGTATCACATCGGGTGTAACACCATTCAATTGCGCAGTAGCACCATTTAACCGATACAATTTTCCCGTGGTAATTTTTACCATGTCTTTTCCTTCACTATGTGTGGGTAATTTTTTCGCTGCTGTATCTAAAGGAAGAGGCCGTTGCATAGTGGCTTTGCCGTAGGTATTGCTACCAACAATTACAGCCCGGTTAAAATCTTGTAATGATGCGGCTAAAATTTCTGAAGCCGATGCACTTTGACCATTCACCATCAGCACCATGGGGCCTGCGTAGATAGTGCCCCGGTTCGGGTCTTTGAGATAAGTGATTTTGGGGTCTTTTGTTTTAATACCTGTCAATGGTCCTTCATCAATAAAAATTCCGATCAATTCCATCGCTTCTCCTAATGAACCGCCACCATTAAATCGTACATCTAAAATCAATCCATCGATATTTTCTTTTTTCAACTTCACAATTTCTTTGGCCACATCGTTGGCACAACTGGAGCCAGATTCATTTTCCCATTCCGTATAAAAGGCCGGTAATAAAATGTAACCGATCTTTTTTTCTCCTTGTAATACAAAGCCTTTTACTATATTTTCTTCGTTCTCTAATTTTTCTTTGCGAAGCATTACCATTCTTGTTGTTCCGTCCGCTTTCTGAATTTTCAAGATCAATCTTCCATCAATTGGTTTCTCCATTTCATCATAGGCTTCTTCTAATGTAGCTGCTGTCATATCTACTACTTCTTTTCCTTCCCATACCATGGTTAACAAAATATCCCCTTTATTCAAATCACCCGATTTCCAGGCAGGGCCACCCGGAGTAAGCCGGTCAATTATCACCTTTCCATTTTCATTCTCTGTAAAATCAAGTCCAAATGATAATGATTCTGTGCTCAGCGATTCTTCAAATTGTTGCTTTCCTTCCGGAGAAAAGTAATTGGTATGTGGGTCGAAAGACTCTGTCAATGCATTTAAATACAAATCGGTTATATACTGATCAAAACCAGAGTGATGATTAGTAATTCTCTTCAGGTTTTTGATCTCACCGGATTTCAATCGTTCTCTTATTGTTGCTTCGGAAGAGGTTATAACTGTTTTTAAAGAAGTCTTGCCCGTACTATCTGCAGCAACCACATCATATAAATCATCCAGCGTTGAATATTTCAAATATCGCAACCAACGGGCTGTTAATGCCGGAACATCTGCAGCGAACAAGAAAGAGTTTCTGTCAGACCGGGATACTGTTTCTTTAATTGTAAAATCAAAAGACTTCGCTGTAATTTTATTTAGGATAGAATCTGCCCGGTTAATTGCATTTTTATAAAGGGGCGAAAATAAATTCAGAAAAGCCCATTCTTTTCCATTCAGTTCATCATCTTGTTTGTGCTGGTAAGCTAGTAATAATTTATACTCTGCTTCGGTAAATAACAACCTTCTGCCATCGGCTTTATTCAATATTGCTTTAAACATTGTTTCTGAAAAAGCATCATCAACGGGACGGGGAGTTAAATGGTTCAGCTCAATCATTCGTTTTACAATGATGGCTTTTTGCTGCACCGGATTTTGCTGCGCTTCAATGAAATTGAATTGGAACAGCAACGGCAGGAATAGTAAAATAGCTTTATACTTCATAGAAAAGGCAGGTAGTTAGAGTGTAAATAAATAAAAAGGATTCAGAATTACTGTTTTTTCTACCTTCATTTCATTATTATCTATGATTCAACAGGAATTTGCATATCGGGTAGCGAATTTGGTGAAAAATGACGGCGCTGTAATCGGATTGGCTGCATCAGGCTCGTTTATAACCAACGAACTGGATGAATATTCTGATCTCGACCTTATTCTTATAACAAAAGAAAAAGTTGCCGGCGATAAAGACAAGATGGTTACCTACGCAAAATCGTTCGGCAATTTTATTTCTGGATTTACGGGTGAACATGTAGGCGAGTCAAGAGTCTTGATTTGTCTGTACGATGATCCATTACTTCATGTAGATATAAAATTTTTAACGCTACCAGAGTTTTATAAACGGGTGGAAAATCCGATAGTGCTATTTGAAAGAGAAAATCAATTAACCAATATTATTAATTCCACCAAAGCAGAATGGCCGCAGCCTAACTATCAATGGATCGAAGATCGCTTTTGGACCTGGGTACATTATGCCTGTTTAAAAATTGGCCGGGGCGAATTAATGGAGGCGTTTGATTTTCTATCATTCCTGCGGATGACGGTTCTTTCGCCATTGCTGCAAGTAAAAAATAATAAGCAGGCAAGAGGACTGCGGAGAGTAGAAACACAATTAAGCTTGTCTGACGTGGAAAATCTTAAAATAACAATTGCGCAATATAATCGGGCATCGATCATTAAAGCATTAGACAACTCTATCAGTATCTATAAATCATTGCGGCGCAAATTATACCCTGATACAGTTGAACTGCAAACAAAAGCGGAGAAACGTAGTGTGGAGTATTTTAAAGAGATCAAGCTGGCGGGGAAAAACAAGTAAATTCTACTTCTTTATAAAATCCTTATACCAGTACCCCTATATTTTATACAGTACTTATTTCGGCGGGATTACCTTTGTTTTCTATTAATAACCGCATGTTCCGCCAACTTTCGAGAATCAATACAGCAAAGCAGTTCCTGATAAGCATTGGGCTGATTGTATTAGTAGCAGCGGGATGTTTTATAGCATCCGGCTTTATAGAGTATAAAGTAGTAGCCTTTATTCTACTCCTTACTGTTTCACTAATTGCTATTGTATTTAATATCCTACCGGTATTGGTAGCAGCTACACTCAGTGCCCTTATCTGGAATTTCTTTTTCATATATCCGCTATATACATTTCATATCGGCAGTACAGAAGATGGTGTTTTATTCCTGATGTATTTTGTTATTGCCTTTATCAACGGGGTGCTAACCAACCGCATCCGGAAAATTGAAAAGCAGGCGAGGGAAGAGGAGGAAAAAGCAAAAACGGTAAAACTTTATAACACACTATTAAACTCTCTATCGCATGAATTAAAAACTCCGATCTCCACAATTGTTGGTGCTACCGATAATTTATTAGCTGAGCAATCAAAACTCAGCACCGAAAATCGCAAAGAGTTGATAGAAAATATTTCGGTTGCCGCACTACGGCTCAATCAGCAGGTTGAAAACTTACTGAGTATGTCACGACTGGAATCCGGGTTTATTCAACCAAAAAAAGATTGGTGCGATATAAACGAGTTGGTATATGATGTAGTAAATCGTCTTGAACAGCAATTGAAAAATCACAAGCTAACAATCATCATTGAAGAAAATCTTCCATTATATAAATTAGATTATGGGTTGATGGAACAAGTGCTATATAATCTTTTATACAACGCTTCCATCTATACACCGCCGTATGCAGATATTTTTATTATTGCTAAGAATAATGCTGAAAAAATTTACCAATTAGATACTGCAACAGCCAATCACAGTGAAATAAAAAGGGAAAAAAACTATCTCACTATATTAATTGAAGACCGTGGACCCGGTTTTCCTAAAGAAGAATTGGAAAAGGTATTTGATAAATTCTATCGGTTAAGCAATTCAAAAACTGGAGGTACCGGCTTAGGTCTTTCTATAGTAAAAGGATTCGTGGAAGCACATCAAGGAACAATCGTATTAGAAAATGTGCCGCATGGCGCTTTGTTTACAATTGAAATTCCTGCGGAAACATCATATATAAATAACCTCAAAAATGTATAACGCCACCATACTGGTAATAGATGATGAAGTGCAGATTCGCAGGCTGCTGGAAATTACATTGGAGAGTAACCAGTTTAATGTAGCGTCTGCTGATTCTGCAAAAGATGGATTGCGGATAGCTGCCAGCCACCCTCCGGATTTAATTATTCTTGATTTAGGATTACCGGATGAAAATGGCCATAGTGTTTTAAAGAAACTGAGAGAGTGGTACACTAATCCTATACTTATTCTTTCGGCACAAAGCAATGAAGAAGATATTATAAGTGCTTTAGATAATGGTGCAAATGATTATTTAGTAAAGCCCTTTAGAACAGGAGAGTTGCTGGCTCGTATCCGTTCTGCTCTTCGCAGCAATGCAACAGAAGATAACAACCCAATTATAGATTGTGGCGAATTACAAATTAATCTTGCAGCAAGAACAGTAAAGAAAAATAATGAGTTGATAAAGTTGACCGCTACGGAATACAAACTGCTGAGTCTTTTTGCGCAGCAAGAAGGAAAAGTTTTAACGCACCAATATTTATTGAGAGAAGTTTGGGGACCTGGCTATATTAATCAATCACAATATTTAAGAGTATTTATTGCACAACTAAGAAAAAAAATAGAAGCTGATCCCAACCGACCTGCATATATTATTACAGAGTCGGGGGTTGGGTACAGGTTCATTGCAAAAGAATAATCACTGATCCATAAAATTTTCAACATGAAATCGAATAACATTCATTCGAACAGGATAACTATTGCCTCATTGCTAGTAGCATTAGGAATTATTTATGGAGATATTGGCACCAGTCCCTTGTATGTTCTCAAGGCCATTGTAGGCGAAAGAGAGATCGATGAAGTGCTGGTGCTGGGAGGTGTATCCTGTGTATTTTGGACATTGGTATTACAAACCACCGTAAAATATATCTGGCTCACTTTAAAGGCAGATAACGATGGTGAAGGCGGTATATTTTCACTATACGCATTGGTTCGCCGTTATGGAAAAAAATTAGTGATTCCCGCTATTCTTGGTGCAACCACATTATTAGCAGATGGGATAATAACACCTCCCATCTCTGTTGCATCTGCGGTGGAAGGATTAGAGGCTGTAATTCCAAACCTTCCTACGGTTCCAATTGTAATTGTTATTCTTTCTCTTTTATTTTTCTTTCAGCGATTTGGTACACAAAAAGTAGGTCGCATATTCGGGCCGATGATGGTGATTTGGTTTACGATGTTGTTTGTGCTCGGTATTAACCAGCTCATGCAGCATCCCGAGATTATAAAATCACTCAATCCCTATTATGCATATGAATTATTAGCAAGATATCCCGGGGGATTTTGGTTGTTGGGTGCTGTCTTTCTCTGTACCACCGGTGCGGAAGCCTTGTACTCTGATCTTGGACATTGCGGCAGAAAAAATATTCGTATTACCTGGGCATTTGTAAAGATTTGTTTGCTGGTTAATTACCTCGGGCAAGCGGCTTGGATCATGCACCAGGGTCAACCATTACTGGAAGGTCGCAATCCGTTCTTTGAAATAATGCCGCATTGGTTTTTATTGGTCGGTATTGGCATTGCTACAGCAGCTACCATTATTGCATCGCAGGCACTGATCAGTGGATCTTATACATTAATAAGCGAGGCCATGAACTTAAATTTTTGGCCACGGGTAAGGGTTCGTCAACCATCTAATTTGAAAGGGCAGATCTATATCCCCAGTGTGAACACCATTCTGTGGATTGGTTGTGTGCTGATGATATTGTACTTCCGAAGCTCAACACATATGGAGGCAGCCTATGGATTTTCCATCACGGTTACTATGATGATGACAACCATTTTACTAAGTTATTACCTGGTGTATAAATTAAAATGGAAGAAATGGCTGGTAGTTGCTATTCTCATTTTGTTTGCCACCGTAGAAACATCCTTTTTTCTTGCCAATGTAGCCAAGATAAAAGAAAGATGGATGTTCCTCTTCTTTGAGCTATTTATTTTTATGGTAATGTATGTTTGGTATTATGCAAGAAAAATAAACAACCGATTTACCAAATTTGTTGACCTCGGAAAATATGCCTCCACTATACAAGAGTTAAGTGAAGATGATAACATTCCAAAATTCTCTACCCATCTTATTTACCTTACCAAAGCTAACAACCGGCACCAGGTGGAAGAAAAAATTATCAACTCCATTTTTGCAAAAAAACCAAAACGGGCCGATGTGTATTGGTTTGTACATATAAACCGAACCGAAAATCCTTACACATTATCGTATGATGTATCTGAGTTGCTCGATGATAAAGTAATAAAAATTACTATTAATGCGGGGTTCCGTGTTCAACCAAGAACAGAACTCTATTTTAAAAAAATTGTTCAAGACCTCGTCATAAAAAAAGAACTAAATCTCCATATTCGACCTGATGGCTCCACCAAATACAATGCACAGCCCGATTTTAAATTCATTGTGATTGAAAAATTTCTGTCGGTAGAAAATGAATTTGCTTTAAAAGACGGCTTGTTACTAAATTCATACTTCTTTTTAAAAAGTTTGGGTCAAAGTGATGAAAAAGCTTTTGGCCTTGATAAGAGTGATGTAGTGGTTGAAGATATTCCATTAGTGTACCATCCTGCACAGCAGGTTGTGTTAACAAGAATGAATAAAGAAACAACTATTGCCAAATGAAAATTATTCTTTTATTAACATCCCTGTTGTTTGTAATTACATCGGGTTTAGGGCAGGACAGTGCTGCTAAAAAGCCTCTTATAATTTCTGGTTATGCAGAAGTATATTATCAGTACGACTTTAATAGGCCTGTTGATGGTAACCGTCCGGGCTTTATTTATAGCCATAACCGCCATAACGAGTTTAACCTCAATCTCGGGTTTATAAAAGCAGCGTATGCAACTGAAAAAGTTAGAGCTAACCTGGCTATTGCCACAGGTACTTATGTAAATGCTAACTATGCAGCAGAGCCAAGAGTACTACAAAATATGTTTGAAGCGAATGTGGGTATTAAGCTCAGCAAAAAGAAAAATTTTTGGTTGGATGCCGGTATTCTTCCTTCACATATTGGTTTTGAAAGTGCTGTTAGTAAAGATTGCTGGGCATTAACAAGAAGCTTACTTGCCGAAAACAGTCCTTACTATGAAACTGGTGCAAAAATTACTTATACTACAGACAATGAAAAGTGGATAATCAGCGCATTGGCACTAAACGGGTGGCAGCGTATTACAAGAGTAAGCGGCAATTCATTGATGAGCTGGGGTACCCAATTGCAATACAAGCCTTCTGATAAAATACTATTGAACTACAGCAATTTTATTGGAACGGATAAACCAGACAGTGCCCGGCAACGAAGGATCTTTCATAATTTTTATGGCATCATTTCAGTAAGTGATAAGGTAGGACTAACATTCGGCTTTGATATCGGTAGCGAAGAAAAAATAAATTCAACCGGATACAACACCTGGTTTGCGCCGATAGTTATTTTAAAATATGCTATTAATCCGCAATGGAATATTGCAGGAAGAGCAGAGTATTATCAGGATAAAAATGCTGCCATCATAGCTACAGGCACGACAAATGGTTTTCAAACCACCGGCTATTCATTAAATATTGATTATTCACCTGTAAAGAACCTACTCATCCGATTAGAGGGAAGAACGCTGGATAGCAAGGATAAAATATTTTTAAAAGGGAATTATTTGGTTTCTCATAATTCATTTATAACCTCCTCCATGGCTATTGCCTTTTAGCAAAATTTCAAAAAACAAGAACTACTTTCACCAAAATATTTACCGATGAAATGGTTCTCCGCCCTGATCTCCAGTTTAGTGCTGCTTACTGCTGCTGCACAAGACAGCATGAGTGTTCATTATAAAATCTACGACACCCGAACACAACAAATTATTACAATCGACAAAATTGTAGCCGATCTGGCAAGTGCTGATGTCTTGTTTTTTGGTGAAGAACATAACGATAGTGCAGGACATTATTTAGAAAACAAAATATTTCGGGCTTTACATGCTCAGTATTCCAATCAACTTGCATTGAGTTTGGAAATGTTTGAAACCGACAATCAATTGGTGCTAAATGAATATTTGCAAGGTAAAATTGATGAAAGCCGTTTTTCATCGAACGTACGGTTGTGGAGTAATTACCGTGACTATCGGCCAATGATCGAATACGCCAAACAAAACCTGCTATCCGTTATTGCAGCAAACCCTCCACGCCGCTATGTAAATATGGTAAGCCGCAGGGGAATGAGATCATTAGACAGTTTATCAAAAGAAGCCAAGAAATTTTTACCCCCGTTACCTTACGATACTTTAGGCAACCCGTACCGGGAAAAGTTTTTGAGCCTCATGAAAGGCGCACCAGAATCTGCCAGTAAGAATATTTATTACAGCCAGAGTTTATGGGATGCGGGAATGGCGTATAGTATTTATGCATTCTTAAAAAAGAATAAAGGCATGAAAATATTTCATTGCGTTGGCAAATTTCATAGTGATGAAAAATTAGGCACTGCGGCGCAACTTCAATCGTATAATAAAAAATTAAAGATCTTGAATATCAGCTGCTTTTCTGATAAGAGTTTTGCAAATCCCGACTGGCAGCAGTTTAGCAATTTGGGAGATTATATAATTTTGACGAATCCGGATTTGAAGAGGACGTATTAATTTTATTCTTGCATATTCATTTGAAAATTAAAATACCAGCTTATGGCAAAAGCAAATAAAGCAACGTTGTCGCCAAAACAGCAAGAAGAACTTCTTCAACTATTAAAAGCCCGTTTTGAAAAAAACAAATTCCGTCATAAAGGTATTGAATGGACCGACGTAGAAAAAAAGCTGACATCGAATACAAAAAAACTTTGGTCCTTGAATGAAATGGAAATTACCGAAGGTGAGCCGGATGTTGTTGGGTACGATAAAAAAACCGGCGAATATAGTTTTTATGATTGCGCTGCAGAGAGCCCCAAAGGCCGCCGGAGTATTTGTTACGACCATGAAGCATTAGAAAAAAGAAAAGAACATAAACCCGCAAACAGTGCTATACAAATGGCTACTGATATGGGTATTGAGATTTTAACCGAAGAACAATACCGGGACTTGCAAAAACTAGGAAGCTTTGATCTGAAAACTTCCAGTTGGATACAAACACCTGCTGCAATCAGGAAATTAGGCGGTGCCCTTTTTTGTGATCGTCGTTACGATACAGTTTTTACTTATCACAATGGCGCAGATTCTTACTATGGGGCAAGGGCTTTTCGGGGATCGTTAAGGGTTTAAAAGTTGGCGTTGTATATTTAGAAATTTTCATTTTCAAAGAACTCTTTTATGAAAAGGCTTCAAACAGTCTTGGTGTTGATGTTAATATCTATTGTTTGCTTTACACAGGATAAAAGAATTCCTGTGCAGATCAATAAGCAGGATACTTGGTTCAAAATAGTTGGGCAGTTGGGTGAAAAATATGGCACCACTATTACCGTTACAGGAATTATAGTTGAAGGAGATTCCAAAGGCTATGCAGATGGGCCAAATCTACTTGTTCAAATAATTAATGATAAGCCTACTCAGCTTCCTATACAAATTCCAGTTTCCCCATACTTTGGAGAATTCGGTGAAGGTCTTATCCCTAAAATTAAAAAAGGGTTTACATATCGTTTACGAGTTTACGAAACAGGTGAGTATGTTGGAGTTCCTTCGGATGCTTATGAGGAAGCTGGTATTACTTTACAGACTTCAGGATTTTAATTTTCAAAACAGATTAATGGTAATATCTGGAAAGAAAGTTGAGGCGATAGAGTGGGCACCAGATAATTTTATCGGACAAAATGCTCTTTTATCAGGTACTGCAAAAAACGAAAATGATAATCCTATTTTACAAACATCAAAATGGAGTTTAAAGTTAATCGGTTGTAGAAAATGGGAGGATTCAGAAATTGGAAAACTCGCCGAGGTGTATGGGTTAATTCAAGAAACAAAAATTAAAAAGTCATACACAGTTGAAAATTGTGAGGCAAGGCTCGTAAAGCTAGAAGATCAGGTCGGCAAAAATGTAAAGCTTCGGGGAATAGCAATCAGTTGGAATAACTATTGGTGGTTTAATTATCGTGGCACAGATATATATGTTGAAAAAATGAAGGAACTACCAAATTGGGCAGAACAAAATCATTTTTTGGAGATGGAAATTTCAGGCATTCTTGAACAAGCTGAGCTACCTGCTATAGATCAATTTACTTTTAAATCTAATCCGGATTTTAAAATGCAATATATAGTACGCAAAGCCAGTTGGAAACCAGTAACATTGTTAGCATCCGAACTACCACCTGATGAAGAAGAATAATTGATATTACTCTTCAAGCTTTCTCCACCACCCCTTTTACTAAATCCATCTCAAAACCCTTCGCCAGTAGATAATCCATCGTTTTCTTTTTTCGGATCAAGTGCTGTTCGCTTTTCAGCGAAGCATATTTTTGGTTGGCAAGTTTTTGTACTGTTTTTAAATAGTCTTCTTCTTCAATTTGCTTCAATGCTTTTTTGATGCAGTATTCGCTTACCTGCTTTTGTTTTAGTTCATATTTTATTTTTACCCGGCCCCATTGTTTGATACGAAATCTTCCTCCGGCATAGGCAATGGCAAATCGTTCTTCGTTCAGGTAATTTTCTTCAATAAGGGTGGCAATAATTTCGTCATGCTCTTTTTTCCAAACGCCGAGATTGTATAACTTCTCCTTCACCTCGGCATGACAGCGTTCCTGGTAAGCACAGTAATGCTTTAGTTTTTGCAATGCCTGTTCTTTAGTAAGGTATTTTTTATACATCACAGTTCTTCAAGCCGGTCGGTACAGCTGTATTCTGTTTTTAAAAAATCGTCGTAGTAGTCTGCTTGTTTAAAAAGGTGACGAAAGGTTTCGGCACCGCCTTCCTTACTCATATCCAAATCATAAATAATGCGGCTGAGTACAATGTTTTGTTTTACACAACTTAGTACAAGGCCATTGGTGCGATAGTTTTCCTGTAATAAGAATTGATACAGCGGTTTGATCTTTGTAGCATCTGCCGGCATTTGACAGAGGTAGGCATCGCCGGCTATAAAAAAATTTTCTGCGTTGTAGGTAATTTTTATTTTGGCAGACCCTTCTTTTACACTCCAGGTATTTACGCCATCTCTTGCCAGTCGTACATCTTTTCCTAATTCCTTTAATATCTCTTCGATCTTTTTGGCTGCCCCTATTGCTTCAATTTCCTTTTCCGGTATCTCCGGCAGTTTTACTTCCGTACCGCAGCTTGGGCAATATTTTTTTGAATCAATATTTTCTGTAGTAACCAAATAGCCACAACTAAAACAACGGGTTGATGCTTGCCCCCTATTGGGTAAATACATTTGCAATGCATCCCGCAGGTAATTAACGGGCAGTGCAAAACCCAGGTTATCACCACCCCGAATGATGAAGGAGTTTACACCAATTACTTCGCCTTTATTATTTACCAATGGGCCACCGCTATTACCAGGATTTATAGCTGCATCAATTTGTATAAACTTCAACCCGTCTCTTATTCTGTCCACTTTAGAAATTACACCCTGCGTGGCGGTATAATTTAATCCGTACGGATGACCGATAGCAACAACCGCATCGCCATCTTTCATTTCTTCATAGCGGCCCAATCGAATTTCTGGTAACTCAATATCAGGTGGTGCTTGTAAAAAAGCAAGGTCATGCTTTCTATCGGTGTACCAAACTCTGGATAAAGCTTTATCAAATGCTTTACCGGCAATAGTTACTTCGGCATTATCGGCCACCACATGGTCGTTGGTAACAATAAGGTCAAATTCTTTTACATAAAATCCCGTGCCGGTTCCACCAGCGGTTGCAATTTGTATAATTGCTTTTTGGTATTGTTCTATTATTTGTTGCGGATCCATGTAAATTGTTTCGGGTTTTTGGTCTTTGGTTTCTTGTTACTTTAAAACGGCTTTTATTATTTAGGGTTCAACTAAAAACCACAAACAATAAACTACAAATTCATTTAGGTATCCATATTTAAAAATTCTATTTCATTGGTAAATGTCATATCAAAATTTACTAATGTATCGAAACGTAAATTTTGGGTTTTGAAGTCCATGTTCGGATATTTGTCCCTCCACCTGGATTGTATTTCTCTTATGCAATCCGTTATTTCTTCGGAATCAAACTTATTGCGGGCTGCATCGTATGGAATATTGGTGTAACCTAACGCTGTAAAAAAGTCGGAGTAGTTAATTTTCATATACAAATGAAATAACTCGGTTATTACTTTGGGCAAGCTGTAAGAGTACTGGCAATACGAAATTCCATACTCTGCAATTTGTGAGGCAATAAACGGATAATTATTGTCCCTGTACCAAACCATGTTCTGGTTGGCCACATGAATGGAATCACTGACCGCTTTATGCGGCTGCGGCGCAACAATGGAAAAAGTATATTTTGAATGGAAGAGATAATTGAAAATCTCTTCCTTCGGTCTTTCTTTTAGTTTTTTAAACTCTTCCAGCATATCCCTGTTCTTTTCTGTAACAGGCCGTTCATCTTTTTTAAAATAAATGCCCGTTATTTTTTCCAGGTCATGTAATAATTTTCCTTCGGGAGTTATTAAATAATCAATGCGATAAATTAAAGCCAGTAACATATAAGCAATGCCGCCAGAAAACTTTTCTGCATCCACAGAGGCGGCTGTATCCAACACTTGTTGTATCCATTTTTGCAGGTACTCATATTTTATTTCCTTTTCCTGCTGCGGAGAGATAATGATATGTTC
>LNFJ01000045.1 GCA_001464625.1 Bacteroidia bacterium Ga0077558
AGCAATTCTGCCGGAACATCGTTCCGGCTTTTTTATGGGAGTAATTCCAACATAGCGATGTTTTTTGTTTGGAAAATAACCTCCATACGGCTACCTTTGCACCGCGAAGTAGAGCAGCGGTAGCTCGTTGGGCTCATAACCCAAAGGTCGGGAGTTCGATCCTCCCCTTCGCAACTACGAGTAAGCCATCCACCCATTGGTGA
Organism: Bacteroidia bacterium Ga0077558; assembly: GCA_001464625.1. Lineage (GTDB taxonomy): Bacteria > Bacteroidota > Bacteroidia > Chitinophagales > Chitinophagaceae > JJ008. Next base: position 204 of record LNFJ01000045.1, read on the forward strand.
GTGGCTTATTTAATTTTCCGGAACAGTTGCACTTCAACTGGCAAGGATTGATTACCTCCTTCTTTTCTTGTAGCCCATATCTGGGTAGGTGAAGTGCGCAGCTTTAACCATTTTTGATGAAATCAGGTTTTGTAAACATTTTTGGAAGACCCAATGCTGGCAAAAGCACTCTGTTGAATGCATTGATGGGTGAGAAGTTGGCTATCGTTTCGCATAAAGTACAAACGACAAGGCATCGCATTAAAGGAATTCTAACCGAAAAAGAATACCAGATTATTTTTTCTGATACGCCTGGTATTATTGAGCCGAAGTATAAGCTGCATGAGAAAATGATGGCGGCTGTTAAAGGTGCATTAGAAGATGCAGATGTGGCTTTGCTGATTGTAGATGTAAAAGAAAAATGGGAAGAATGTGATGCAATATTTTCTGCATTAAAATTAAGAGTACCGGCCGTTGTTGTGCTTAATAAAATTGATTTGGCAAGCGAAGCCACTATAAAAGAAGCAGTCGATTTTTTTACCGCAAAATCATATTGCAAGAAAGTAATTACCATTTCAGCTTTATCAGGGATCAATAAAAAGAAATTGATTAATGGGCTGCTTGAGTTTTTACCAGAAGGTGAACCATTTTATGATGGGGATGATATATCAGATTTAAATACCAAGTTTTTTGTAAGTGAAATAATAAGAGAAAAAATTTATGAGCAGGCGCATGACGAATTACCGTATCATACTGCTGTGCTGGTAAGAGAGTATAAAGAAAAAACAACATTGGTCAAAATTGTTGCTGATATTATCGTTCACAGGGAAACACAAAAGGCAATATTAATTGGTGATAAAGGTTCGATGATAAAAAAATTAGGTACTGAAGCCAGAAAAGATATTGAAGCATTCATTCAGCAAAAAGTTTTTTTGGAACTGTTTGTAAAAGTGAAACCGAAGTGGAGAGAGAATGATTTGCAACTAAAAGAATATGGTTATTAATAATTAAGATATGTCGTTTACATTAGCAATAGTTGGAAGACCCAATGTAGGGAAGAGTACCCTGTTCAATCGTTTATTAGAACACAGTATGGTATTAGCGACTGGAATGGAAAGAGCTTTAACGTAATTGATACCGGTGGTTTTGTAGCTGGCAGCGAAGATATTTTTGAAAAGGAAATTGCAAAGCAAGTTTTGGTAGCAGTAGAAGAAGCGAATGCAATTGTATTTGTTGTAGATGCACATACAGGACTTATAGATTTAGATGATGCGGTAGCACAGATACTTCGTAAAAGCCCAAAGCCGGTTTTTTTGGTAGTAAATAAGGTTGATAACAATGAAAGGTTAATGGAAGCAGCCGAATTTTATGCACTTGGCTTTGAGCATATATTTTTTATCGCCGCTGCAAGTGGAAGTGGTACGGGTGAACTACTGGATGCAGTAGCTGATCTTATTATTGAAGATTCATCTGAACAAATAGCAGAGATGGATGCTTTGCCAAAGTTTGCCATTATTGGTCAGCCCAATGTTGGTAAGTCATCTTTGTTGAATGCCTTGATCGGGGAGGAGAGAACCATTGTGAGTACTATTTTATTTCAGAAAGAATTTGTCCTGATTGACACCGCTGGTATACGTCGCAAAGCAAAAGTGCATGAAGACCTGGAATTTTATTCTGTGATCAGAGCCATCAAAGCATTGGATGAAGCTGATGTCTGCTTGTTATTGCTGGATGCAGAAAAAGGTGTAACCGCACAAGATCTAAATATTTTTAGTCTTGCTGTTAAGAAGGGTAAAGGAGTAGTTGTATTGGTTAATAAATGGGATTTGGTCGATAAGGAAACCAATACTGCAAAAGACCAGGAGAAGGAAATCAAGAAACGACTGGCTCCATTCTCCGATGTGCCAATACTTTTTGTTTCTGCAAAAGAAAAAACAAGAATTTTTAAAGCCATTGAAATCGGATTGGAGGTTTATGAAAACCGCAAGCAAAAAATATCTACTTCTTCTTTGAACGATATAATGCTGAAAGCTATTCAGTCATACAATCCGCCAGTAGTAAGAGGTCATCCGATCAAAATAAAATTCATCACCCAGTTGCCAACGGCAGTTCCATCATTTGCATTTTTCTGCAATTTCCCGGATGATATTAAAACACCATATAGGAATTATTTAGAGAATCAGCTACGACAGAATTATAATCTAACCGGTGTTCCTGTCCGGATATTTTTTAGAAAAAAATAGCTGCAATCTGAATTGACGTATAATTACGTCTCCAAAAATTATTATTGGTAATTGCTTGCATAAGTAATTACCAATTTCTATTTTAGGCCTCTCAACTTTTCTAAGGGCATTTGCCCGCACCCTAAATCTATCCTCTCCAAAGCCTGTTTCATCCATATTTCAGCAAGTGATTTAGGTATTTATATCCGCTATCTATTTGTCTGTTGTTTCCTATTGATTAGCTCAGCCATTTCAGACAATGCCACTCAATATGAAACTTAAATTATTACTTGCTATCTTGCTTATTGCTCCAATAGCACAAGCCCAGCCAAAAACCGATAATAAAGGCAAATGGAAAATTGATGGTAATAAACTGCTTACAGGTGGGCTCGTTTTTACAGCCGGAGCATCAAAAGGATTTAATGAAACACTTAGTTTTCATTGGAAAGAATTTCACCGGCAATTTCCTAATGCCAGTGCAGAATGGTATAATCCGTCCGTAAGCTGGAAGAATAAATATAAAGGCAATGATCCAAATGTTGGTGCTAAGTTTCCTTTGTCAACATCCTTGTTGGTAATGTTTACTGATCAATACCATCTGAATAATTTTATCAATAAACTGGCGTGGGGCTCGGCAATAGTTATTAAAATAGGAGAAGGGAAAAAACCTTTTAAACATTACCTGTTCGATTTTCTTTATTATACTGTTTGTCATCAGGCAGGTTTTGCTGCTACTTATTATCCGTTTAATAAATACAGGGGAGAGTAAGGTATTTTATTTCTCGGTTCGGGCCATCTTCACCATGGGGATTTTTAGCCGCTTTGCTTCTTCATTCCATGCAGCAGCTGTTACAATAAGTGGCCGAAGGTTAAATTTCGTAATATCATTTTTGTTTTGGATAGTAACGGTTGCAATTGTAGCTCTATTTTTGATATTCAGTTGAGGGAATTCTTCCAGCAAGTCTTTGCCTCTGCAAAAAGCCACATCAATACCTTCCTTTGTACTGTTGATATACATGAACATACCAAAATAGTGGTAAAAAGGGATTTTAAAGCTGAGCTTTTCTATAATGCCGGGAACATTTTCGAGAATAAGTTCTCTCACTATTTCACAAATTTCTCTTCTTTCATCCGGCAAAGATTCTATGTATTCGTCAACACTTCGCATGGTGACCACTGTAAAATTGTTGAATAATATTATTAATCTTATCGCAAAAAATCCGGCTCTCTTTATTTTGCTGCTTAATAAAACTGTTATCAGCTAGCTTTCCAATAACCTTTTCCATTTCTTCTGTATTATCATACACCATTTGGCGAAATGCATTTTGATAATCCTTTTCCCGGGAGCGAAGAATTTGTTCCGTCATCCATTGGTTGGTGGTTCTTGCCTGCTCAAGTAATTGAATGAAAATTTTCTTAGTAAATTTTTTAGGTGTGAGAGTGAGTACTTCGAGCAAAGAAGCAAATGCATGTTGAAATTTATCGGCATTATATTGAGTACTCTTCTTGGCATAAAATGCATGGACTTCATCCCAGCTAGTGATTTTTCCGCTACGGATATTTTTTAATAATATGTTTAAAGAAGTTTGTGGTATCAATTGCCCACCTATATTTTTCCAATCTGTTCTTTCAGGTTTAGATGGTAATGCCTGCAGTAACTTCTGCCAGGATGCTATCTTTCTGTCTTCAATAAATTGAACAAGTTCAGTAACGCCATAATACACAATCATTTCTTTAAAAAGGCTATATGCTTCTCCTACTTTTTTCAGCTTTACTTTTCGTTTACTGTTTTCAAAGTTATCAGCCAGAATTTCTAATCTACTAACCTCTACTGCATTTTGTTCCAGTAACTGTTCGCCGGTTTTTACTAAATCTTTTTCTGCAATTTGTTTTTTTGACTTAGCAGAATATGCTTTTGCAGTAAATTTTTTCATCAACTGCAAACTGTCAAATATTTCGTTTACACTATCTGGTGCAAGAAAATCGTATTCTATTTGCTGAGACTTATCTACCCGTTTATCTCTAGCTTCATATTTTCCGGCGTTTCTTGCCAATGCATACATGTTGTATAAAAACCAATACCCAGGCATCACAGCTAGTTCGTCATTGCTCACATCATTACTAACCAGCGAAAATGGAATAGGAATATTAAGCTCAGCTTGAAAATCTCCTTTTGCAATTAAAGTATAAGATGCAAATTTTGAATTGTGTTTCAAACTTACACATAGCCCCGGCCAAAAACCTCTTCCTGCAATCAACTCTCCATCTGCACCTCTTGAATTATGATTGGAACCAATTGTTGCACCGGCGGCCATATTACTTTGCCCCAATACGGTAGCAGCGCATAAAAATGAATTATTATGATGTTGCTCATGGGCAGAAAAGATAAGAGAGTTTAAAACCTCGCAACAAGAAATTGTAGAATTGTCACCAAGATATGAGTTAATAAGTCTTGCGCCATACTTCAATTGTGAATTTGAACCCAGCATAAACCTTACAGCTTTTACACCATAGAAAATCCTGCACCCAAAACCTATTATGCCGTTCACTAGTTCACATCCTTCGCCTATTTGTGATTTAGCCTCCGCATCTGAATTGATTGTTAGATTTTTTAATTTGTTCGCACCTTTTATGTAGGCGTCACTCCCAATCCACACATCTTTTATAATGCTGGTATTTTTAATTACTGTTCGATCCCCTATCTTACCATAGTAGCCACGTTGGGTGTCAAATTTTTTATCGGTATAGTCTTTGAATTGTTGTAGTAGTTTTTCATCATCTCTATACTTTGACCAAAGCCATGCATCAGCCGCTTTCATCCCATTATAAGGAAGAATACTCCGGCCTGCATTTTCATTGCACACTTCAATCCATACACGAACTGTTTCTTTTTCGCCATCTTTTAAAACACCATTCCCAAATTTAGCATGATTGGAAGTAACCAATTCATTGATATTTACCAGCATCACATCATCACCTGTAATGTAATGACTCATGAAATTTACATTGTCAATAACGGCATTATTTCCAATATCACAACTTACAATAGTGCTGTTGTATAATCCAACAGGCATTTGCAAATCATTAAATTCAGCGAACATGGGCTCTAGTTTACCTATTCGAACCAACCCGTAAAATTTACAATTCTTAACCAGCTCCGCATTGAAGCCATCGGCTACTAATAATTTATCCCAGTTATCTGCACTATTGCCATTTTGTAGCAATATCTTTTTTTGAGGGTCGCTCAACTTACGATAATTAGCACCGCTTCTGTTTTGAATGTTACGAAGATGATACTCATTCTTTCCTTTAGGAATATATTCTTTAGCTATGAAGCCATAACCGAGAGAGGAAAGTGGTTTTTTATTGATTTGATTCATACCCTCTTTAAGATTTATTCCACCGTTACACTTTTTGCTAAATTTCTAGGCTTATCAACATCACATCCTTTTGCAACGCCAATATGATATGCTAATAATTGTAAAGGCACTACACTTAGCATAGGAGCTAAAATCTCATCTGCTTCCGGTACAATCATTACATCCAACGACAGACCTGTAGAAACATCATCGCCTTCGGTAATAACGGAGATAACTTTCCCTTTACGGGCTTTTATTTCCTGCATATTACTTACCACTTTTTCATGATAGGCATCTTTAGTTGCAACAAATACAACTGGTAAATCTTCATCTACCAGTGCAATGGGGCCATGTTTCATTTCGGCAGCCGGGTAGCCTTCGGCATGTATGTAAGAGATCTCTTTCAGTTTTAATGCACCTTCTAGTGCAACAGGGAAATTATAGCC
>LNFJ01000046.1 GCA_001464625.1 Bacteroidia bacterium Ga0077558
CATCTACGGTGCTGATGATCGATATTTCTCACTCCATGATCTTGTATGGAGAAGATAGAATTACTCCTGCCAAAAAAGTAGCCATGGCATTAAGTGAATTGATCAAAACAAGATACCCGAAAGACACATTGGATATTGTAGTATTTGGAAACGATGCCTGGCCGATTGAAGTAAAAGACCTACCCTATTTACAAGTTGGCCCTTATCACACTAATACAGTTGCAGGTTTGGAATTGGCCATGGATATTTTGCGCAGAAGAAAAAATCCGAACAAGCAAATATTTATGATCACTGATGGCAAGCCAACTTGCTTAAAAATTGGTAAACGATACTATAAAAACAGCTTTGGATTAGATAGAAAAGTGGTAAACCGTTGTATCAACCTGGCAGCACAATGTAAAAAGTTGAAAATACCAATTACTACTTTTATGATTGCTACTGATCCTTATTTGCAAAAATTTGTGCAGGAATTTACAGAGATGAACAACGGCAAAGCATTCTTTGCATCGTTGGATAAGTTGGGGGCATTTATATTTAAGGATTTTGAAAGTGGGAAGCGGAAAACGGTTTATTAAGCAAGTCATGAAATTATTACTTCTACTTACAGTCGTAGTTATATCTTGTAATGCAAAACAAGTTGTTGAAATCGAAACAGGTGTTCCACTGCCTGTAGGAGTAACCAAAATAAGTTCAACTACAGTTGGATTATTGATGAGTTCGGCTAGTATTGGAAATGCAATGAAGATAAAACATAATAAAATCTTTTATGATGTAGTATTAAATAATGAAGAAAAGGTTAGATAAAAATTGGTCAAAGCTATAAACAAATTAAGAAAAAAATGACATCGGAATGGCCTGAGCCGGGATTTGCTTATTGTGGAGTTGGAGGATCTGCCTGGACAGTTGCCTTCGCTGATGACAATTTTTTAAAAACAAGAAATATATCTGACACTAGTAAGGTGAAATTTTTCTTTAAAAGAATGAATTAAATGATGAATACCAAAAAAATAAAAACACTCGGAGAATTGAAAGCCAGCGGCTACAAACCGAAAAGTATAAAAGAAGAGATCCGGCAAAATCTGATTGGTAAACTAAAAAAGAAGGAGCCTACCTTTTCTGGTATTGTTGGCTACGAAGACACGGTAATTCCCGATGTAGAAAGAGCATTACTCAGTAAACACAATATTTTGTTTTTGGGTTTGCGGGGACAAGCCAAAACAAGAATGGCGAGGCAAATGATAGAGTTATTGGATGAATACATTCCGGTAATTAGTGGCAGCGAAATAAGCGATGATCCATTAAATCCTATTTCCAAATTTTCTGTTGACATGGTTGCAGAAAAAGGAGATGCCACTCCTATTGAATGGATACACCGCAGTCAACGTTACGGAGAAAAGCTGGCAACCCCTGATGTAAGTGTGGCTGATTTGATTGGTGATATTGACCCGATAAAAGCGGCTAACTTGAAATTAAGTTTTGCAGATGAACGGGTATTGCATTACGGCATCATTCCAAGAAGTAACCGGGGAATATTTGTGATAAATGAATTGCCGGATTTGCAGGCAAGAATACAGGTAGCTTTATTTAATATTCTGGAAGAAGGCGATGTACAGATCCGGGGATTTAAATTAAGATTGCCATTAGATATTTTGTTTGTCTTTACAGCTAATCCTGAAGATTATACTAATCGTGGTTCGATAGTAACTCCGCTGAAAGATAGAATTGAAAGCCAGATTCTTACACACTATCCAAAGTCGCTGGAAAATGCATTGGAAATAACCGAACAGGAAGCAGAAATAAGCGACGAACAAAATGCAAGAGTAAAAATAAGCGACCTCTTAAAAAGATTGATTGAACAAATTGCTTTTGAAGCAAGAGCCAGTGAATTTGTAGATAAGAAAAGCGGAGTAAGTGCAAGGCTTACAATTTCTGCATTTGAAAATGCGGTGAGCTCAGCAGAAAGAAGGGCAATCATCAATAATGAAAAACAAACACAGGTTTGGATGAGTGATCTGGTTGGTATTATTCCTTCCATTACGGGCAAAGTAGAATTAGTATATGAAGGCGAACAAGAAGGGCCTTACCAGGTAGCCATGAATTTGGTTGACAAAGCAATTCGTACACAGTTTGCCCACTACTTCCCTAATCCAGACACCTTGAAGAAGAGGAGAAATACAGGTAAACCATCCCAGGAAGAACAAAAAGATGATAATCCTTATCGCCCCATTACCCAGTGGTTTGATAAAGGCAACCACCTTAATATTTCGTTTAATACTACGGATAAGGACAAAATACTATTGCTTTATCAGGTAGATGGACTGCACTCACTGGTAAAAAAATATTTCCCTCAATTAAATGAAGAGCAGGCTGCTTTGATGATGGAATTTGTATTGCATGGTCTTTCTTCCTATTCACTCATCAGCAAGAAAATATTTGAAAACAAAGTAGAGTTTAAAGACCTAATGGGAAGTATGATGAATTTTACAGAGAAAGATTTTGAGTTTGATGAGGAGGCTTAAAAAATAACAGGATATACTTTACACATAAATGCCCCGGATTAACCAGGGCATTTATAACTATTCAAATATTGTTTTTACTTATTTTTTCCTCCCCCGAACTTATAGCCAAACGAAACACCTCCATAATAAGGAATAAAGAACCCACTTCCAAAAACGGGAGAAACGAAAGCCCTAAAAGTGAAGCCTCCATCACCGGGCTGCAATCGATACCCAAAAAGTATATGTCCGAACGTACTTGAAAAATTATCCCCTGCTAAATCTCCTGTAGCAAAAACCGGAGTAACACCGCCGCCTAATTCAAAAAAATGTTTATTGTCTTTGCCTAACAGGTAATTGACTCCTACCGGAACAAATACAATTCCAGAACCATCAATGCTGAAACCACCGATACCTACCCTACCTCCAATACCATCGTTAGATTTACTAAATCTGGTATCAAAGTTTAAAGACGCTAATCCAGGGCCACCTAACTCCACATACATGGACTGAGCTAATGAAGATTTTGAGAAGATTGTGATTACAAATAAAATAAAAATTACTTTTTTCATAGTTTTTTTTTGATTAGAAAACAAGATATTATTTAGTAAAGTAAATTAAAAAAATATATACCATAAAAGAGAAACTATTTTTATATGCCTATAAGTTGTTAAAATCTTAACCCAATACTTCCGCCACCCCAAAATTTAAGAGGAAAATTTGTTCGCAATAATGGAGAGATAAATAAGCGATAAGTAACCCCTTTTTTTTGAACAGGTTGGTAGCGATAGCCAGAAAGCAAATACCAATGTGAAGACATATCCTCACTAAAAAAATCAGGCTTGGTTCCTGGCTCCGGCAAACAAAATCTTTTTGTTCCCCCACTAATTGTTGGAACATATCCTGTACCCAATTCAAGCAGGTGATTTTGCTTACCTACCAGATAATTCAACCCAAATGGCAAGGCTAGCTGAAACCCGGAATTACAACTTTGGCCAAACATTCCTAATGGGGCACCTCCAATACCAATATTAAATCCTAACCCATTTTCCCTTTTTGCAAATCGGGTGTCAAATTTAATACTGAAGAGACTACCGGGTCCCAATGCTTCTATTTGAAATTGAGAAGCCTTTTTGGAAACAGCAGACTGGGAATAGCCAGTAAAAAAATTGACAGATAATAGAAACAGCCATACAAATCTCATGTTCACTTTTATTTTGTTACTTGACAATAACCTTTAAAGTTTCGTTGCTCTAAATAATATTTACTTCTCGTTCTAATATAACTGCAAATTTTTCTCTAACACTTTGTAATATCTCTTCGCTAAGATTGTAAATTTCCTCTCCCGTTGCATTTCCATAATTTACTAATACTAATGCCTGCATTGCATGGCAGCCAGCATCGCCTTTTCTATACCCTTTCCAACCACATTGTTCTATAAGCCAGCCTGCAGCTAACTTCATATTTCCATTGGACAAACCATATCCAACAATAGAGGGAAACTCCTTTTGAAGAATAGAAAATTGTTCATTTCTTACTTCTGGATTCTTAAAAAAACTTCCCGCATTACCAATTTCTTTCGGGTTGGGTAATTTAGAAGAACGAATATTAATTACTGCATCAGCAATAGCTTTGATAGAAAGTTCTTTTACTTCCATCCTTCCCAGTTCTTGCTCTATAGCTCCATAACTGGTATTAAAAACCGGTTGCTTTCTTAACCTGAATGTAACGTTCGTAATTACAAATTCATCTTTGTATTTTCTTTTGAACACACTTTCCCGGTAGCCAAAATCGCAATCGTTCAATTTAAATGTATAATTGGTTTTTTCTTTCCGGTGAAAGGCTTTTAACTCATGAAATACATCTTTTACCTCAACTCCGTAAGCACCGATATTTTGTATAGGCGATGCACCAACACAACCCGGAATTAGTGATAGGTTCTCTACTCCGGCCCAATCGTTTTCTATGCAGAATAAAACAAACTGATGCCAGTTCTCTCCCGCCCCGGCTTGTATGTACACAAATTCATCATCTTCTTTAATCTTTACAATGCCTTTGATCTCATTTTTAAGAACAAGCCCATTAAAATCTTGAGTGAATAAAATATTACTTCCACCACCAAGTATTAGAGTGGTGAGTTTTGAGTTAGGAGTTACAAGTTCGCTTAGTTCCTCAATATCACTAAAGCTGGCAAAACTTCTTGCTTTTACATCGATAGCAAAGCTGTTATAAGGCTTTAATGAAATATTTTCCTGAATTTGCATGCTGCAAACATCCTGAATTTTATGACAGCAACCATCATTGGTGCCACGGGACTTATAGGCGGGTATTTACTTAATGAATTATTACAAGATAGTAATTACGGTACAATTCGAATATTAATCCGCCGCCCATTTGACCTTACTCATCCTAAATTGGAAAAGAAATTCGTAGACTTTGCTGACGCTGAAAGTTTTCGACTGGCATTGGAAGGTACAGATGTGGTGTTTTGTGCTATAGGTACTACACAGAAAAAAGTAAACGGTGATAAAACTGCTTATCGAAAAATAGATTTTGATATACCCGTAAATGCAGCCCGATTTTGTAAAATGAATGGCTGCGAAACATTTGTACTTGTCTCATCTGTAGGTGCTGCTAGCAAAAGCAATAATTTTTATTTAAAACTAAAAGGAGAAGTGGAGGATGCGGTGGAGGATATCGGATTGAAATCAGTACATATTATGCGGCCTTCTGTTTTATTGGGAGATAGAAAAGAATTTCGTTTGGGAGAAAAGATATCAAAAGGTATTTTGTCTGTGTTCTCATTTTTGATTCCAGCAAAGTATAAGCCAATTCATGGAAAACAAGTAGCCATTGCAATGTTGGTAGCTGCAAAAAAAAGAAATGAAGGTTTTTTTATCTATCATTATACTGAAATAAAAACCACTCATATTGCCTAACTTCATCGGATAATTTTTTTTATGAAAAGGTTCCAATTTCTTGTATCTATATTGATTGTTGCAGTTCAACTATCTTACTCTCAAACTGCAGAATCCTTTTATAAAAAAGGAGATTCGCTAAATAAATTAAAGGAGTATACCAATGCTGCAGCCGCATATGCTGCAGGTATAAGATCTGAAGGCAATGATGCAGATTTGAACCGCCATTGGATGGCTGCCAAAGCATGGTCGCTGGCAATGGTTCCGGATAGTGCATTTTCGTTACTCAATGCCATGGCAAAGTCTGACAGAATTTCACCATCTGATGCCACAGGACTTGAAAACGACAAGGATTTCTCCAACTTACATGCCGATAAAAGATGGAGCGACATACTAAACAAAGCAAAAGAAAAAGCCAGTAAAAATTATAACATAGAAGAACTTATATACGGACGAAAAGATGGAGTTGCATTAACAATGCTTCACCTGAAACCAACCTCAAAGTCAAATGGGAAATCGGTAGTATGGGTGATGGCTGGCTCCTGGTATTCATCTTACCAGCAGGCCGAACGATCCGTTCGTCCATCATCGATGTATTTAGACAAAGGATTTACTGTCTTTTTGGTTATACTGGGCTCTCAACCCCGATATGCTATTCCTGATGAAATTGAAGATGTAAAAAGAGCAGTTCGTTATATCCGGTATAATGCAGCGAAATTAAAAGTAGAACCCAATAAGATTGGAATTTACGGCGGCTCAGCCAGTGGACATCTTTCGCTGGCAGTTGCTATGGCAGATGAAAAAATTGATTCTGCTGCACAAGATCCTGTTAACCGTATGTCATCAAGAGTACAGGCAGCTGCTGTACTGTATCCACCAACCGACTTTTTAAACTGGGGTTTTACAGGTGCTAATATGGTTAATATGGGAGATTTGCTTAAAGGCTCCGGTGTGTATGGAGCATTTGATTTCCGAATCTGGAATAATAAAACAAGAACATACGACCATATCACTGATACAAGTACAAGAAATAAAATTGGTCGGGAATCGTCGCCTATTTACGCAATTTCTTCTGACGACCCTCTCGTTTTTATTATACACGGTGATGCAGACAAAACTGTACCCTTGCAGCAATCAACATCTTTTATTGCCAAGCTAAATGAAGCTGGTGTTGTAAATAAATTGATCATAAAAAAAGGTGGGGATCATAATCCGATGGATATGATGCCGGAGTTATACCAGTTTGTGGATTGGTTTGATAAACATTTGAAATAACAATTACACCGCATTTACTCAACTTTTTGGAAGCTCAACCTGCTTATATTTTTTCAACAGCCATATATTAATTAACCAGCAACTTATTATAGGCAACAACTGCATCACAAAAAAACTGAAATAAGAAATTGTAACTACGGGTCTTGGCATTACTTCCACAAAAAGCTGTTTGCCTATCGTGTTGCCAGAAAAAACAACCATCTGTACAATGTTCCATCCAAAATGGATGGCAATTGGAATAAACAAAGAGTAAGATTTAGCATAACCATAGGCAAGTACCAATCCCATAATGCCTGACATAAAAAATTCAATGGCCATTTGCGCCGGGTTTCCCCAAAGCTCATGAGAGAACCAGTGGTAGATACCAAACGCCACCCCAGAAATAATAATAGCTCGGGTGGGGCCGAGTTTCTTAATCAATATATACAACAACACTCCTCTGAATATAAACTCCTCAAACAATACTGACTTGACGGTAAACCAAACGCCTTCTAAAATTGCTCCTGCATTTAAAGCAGGGTTAAGTACCCAGCTTTGCTTAGCTATCCACATATTCAAAAAAAATCCCGATGTGGCACAAGCAGCAGTAACAAAGAAAAACAAGGTGAAGTCAATCAACCTTTTCTTTGTTGGCATTAATCCCAAACAATTAAGATCACCTTTTTCAAACCACCAGATTATGAGCCAGGAAATAGCTAGTTGAATTATAATACCTATCATAAAAGTAAAATAAAGATAAAACCAGAGACCCGGAGGGCTTTTCTGCGAAATGACTTAAAAACCTCTTACTATTTTGTTTCCAACTTACACGGCATCTACATCCGCAACAATTGTTACACTCCGGAAACTCTTATGCTGATGCAAAATAGCCACCTGTTCCAGTAAATCTCTTTTACATTGGTTAATTATTTTTCCATCTCTTGGCAGCTTGATCAGCAATTCCATCAAAAACTGGTTTCGTATGCGGCCAACAACCGGCTCTGCAGGACCTACTAAGTATTGCACATACTTAGCTTTCAATGCTTCAGTATAATTTTGTGCCGATCTTTCTACCACTTCTTTAATCTTGTGTTTAAAAGTCAGGTGAATGAGCCTTGAAAATGGAGGATAAAAAAATTCTTTACGTTTCTTCAGCTCTTCAGTAAACATAGCTTTATAATCATGCTGTTGAACTACCTGGAGCAATGGATGCTGCGGTTGTGATGTTTGCACCAACACTTTTCCGGTTTCTTCTTTTCTGCCTGCCCGGCCACTTACCTGTTCTATTAATTGAAAAGCTCTTTCATTCACTCTAAAATCAGCAAAATGTAAAAGCCCATCCGCATCGAGTATACCAACGAGGTCAACATTATCAAAATCCAATCCTTTAACTACCATTTGTGTGCCTACTAATATATCAATTCGCTTTTGCTCAAACTGTTGAATCAATACATCATGGGCATTTTTCCCTTTCACGGTGTCAATATCCATTCTCGCCACTTTTGCATCCGGGAAAGTTTCTTGTAGTTGTTCTTCTATTTTTTCAGTACCAAAATTTCGTTGTAAAAACTTATCGCTGCCACAGGCTGCACAGGTATGCACCGGCGGATAGGTAGTACCGCAATAATGACAAACTAGTTTATTACTAAGCTTGTGAAAGGTCAACGATACATCACAGTACTTGCATTGCGGGATCCAGCTGCAAACGCTGCAAATCTGGTAGGGGGAGTAGCCTCTCCTGTTTTGAAATAAAATTATCTGGCGGTTCCTTGCAATAACTTCGTTCACCGCTTCGATCAACTGAGGTGATAGCATTATTTTCGACTTGTCCTTCTGCATGATCTTTCGAAGGTCGATCATTTCAATAGGGGGCAGTTTTAAGTCTCCATACCGCTGCATCAATTCTACTAAACCATATTTACCTGATGTGGCATTATAATAGCTTTCTATAGATGGTGTTCCGCTGCCTAGCAATGTTTTGGCATTGAATAACGAAGCAAAATAGATAGCAGCATCTCTCCCATTGTATCTTGGTGCCGGCTCTTGCTGTTTAAAAGATGAATCATGTTCTTCATCACAAATTATTAACCCTAAATTTTGATAAGGAAGAAACACAGATGACCTTGCTCCCAGTATCACTCTTAATTCTCCATTCTTTACTTTGTTCCAGATCTCCACTCTCTCATTTTGAGAAAACTTAGAATGATATATTCCAATATAACCACCAAAGTGTTTTTGTAATCGACGAATTACTTGTGAAGTGAGAGCAATCTCCGGCAGCATGTATAAAACCTGCTTACCTAGTTTGATGTGTTCTTCAATCAGTTTAATATAGATATTCGTTTTACCGCTGGAAGTAACACCGTGTAATAAACAAACTGCCTTAGTTTGCAATTGTTCTTTTACTTCTGTAAATGCTTTTTGCTGTGCTTCGCTCAATTCAAAATCAATCTGCACATTCTTTGGCAAATATTTTATTCTATCAATAATTCTCTTCTCTACCCAAAGGATTTTTTTTTCTACCAACCCTTTCAATTGCGCTTCTGATGCACCTGATTTTTTCAGCAGAGAAGATTTTACTACCTCACCTTCTGTTTTTACCAAATGAAGATAACTTAGCAGCAACTCCATTTGCTTAGGAGCTTTTGTCCAATTGTTGAGCAGGTCTGATAATTTTTCTTCGTTATCATACTCAGGATTTAGTAACACGTAGCTTTCTTTCTTGGGAGTGTACGTTTGCTTTAAGGATTCCCATACAAAACAAACTTTCTTTTGAATAAGCCGGTTAATAACAGGATATACATGCGATGAATCTAATACTTGTTGAACTTCACTAAGATTCAATTCCTTTTTAATCAGCAATGCTTCGGCTACAATATATTCATCATGATCGAGTGCAGAGAACTCATCGCCGTATTCTTCATTATACACCAAAATGGTTTCGCTGGATAATTTAAAGTGAGCAGGTAAGGCAGCAGCCATTACTTCGCCTTCACTGCACATATAATAAGAGGCGATCCATTCCCAAAGTTTGAGTTGTTCTTCAAATATTACAGGTTCTGCATCGAGGACATTAAGAATATCTTTTGTTTCAAAAAATTCAGGCTTGTCATGGTGTAATTGCTTTACGATACCTGCATATTTTTTGCTTTTTCCTAAATTCACTTCTACCCTGCAGCCGGGTTTTACAGTTTCCTGTAAATGGGCAGGTACAGACCATGTGTAGTTTTTTGGTAATGCGGCGGGTATGATAACTTCAGCGTACAATACAAAGGGAATTTTCAATAATCAATGCTCAATTTTCAATGTTCAAGTTAAACACAAATAGTCTTAGAATCCGTCAGATTTGTTTTCTCCATGCAGCTCCGTATTCTCTCAACTTCTTTTCCAATATAATAAATACATCTTTCTTTAGTTTTTCAACATCAGCAGCAGCATATCCTATTACTGGTATTTCATCAAGGTAAAGAATCCTGTTTTCGCCGGGTGTCATTAAGAATAAACTTACATACGGCATCCGGCGATAGGCATCTAAAAACAATACAGGTTTAATGGGTGTTTGTGTTTCTATGGCCAACTTGAATGCACCATCGTAAAATTCTTTTAATGGCTCCGTGCCCATATTAAAAGTGCCTTCTGGAAAAACTAACACAGAAATTCCTTTTTTAATTAATGATTTTAATATGAGTACACTCTTTGCCCTGTTAGCGGGACTGCTGCGATCTACGGTTACAATAGCATTTCTATAAATAAATCCGAACACCGGCACTTTACTCATTTCTACTTTTCCTAATGGCCGGATGGGCTGACGATAGGCTTTGGGAATCATTGCTGAGTCCAGGTAAGAAATATGATTCGTCACAAAAATATAAGCCTTCTTTTTATCATGTGGGGCTTCGTATATTTTTTTATGCCAGATAAAAATCAGGAAAAACCAAATATCTGCCCAAAGTCTGCACAACCGCATCACCATATTGCCGCCTTTTAGTCGCCCAAAGAAACTGGCAATGATAACAAATGGGAATATGAGCAGCATGACTGCTACAAAAGTGATGAAGGCGTAAAGGCTGTATATAGCTTTTAGAAATTTCAACTGTAAATAGTGAATGGTGAATGGTGAATGGTGAAAAGCGAACCGTACGTATAATTGTGCGATGCTTCGCTTTCGCTCAGCACAGGCTCCACAAACGATGATAGAAGTACTACAGACGGGTTCATCATTTTTTATTTTTGTATTTATTATCGTCGCCGGGACAACTGCATTGAAAATCGGTTTCCAGATCAATAACGGTAACTACAGTTGTTGATTCATTGCATTGTGCATAAACAATTCGGACCCGTTGGTCATCTTTGGTAACACCTTCTACCGCATAGCGGGGACAACGGGCATTTTGCAGATCACTTTTGTTGTAGTTTATTTTTCCATCCTGCATTATCTCTTCAACTTCTACCTGCGAAATTTTGCGGCATTGCATTCTGCATTTTGCATGGTTGCTGTATTCGAGATAAGATATTCGGCGATCAAACCCTTTGTCCCGGTCAGTTTTGTTACTGGCCGGATCTTTTGGCTTTGTAGTGGTAGTTTTGGGCTTTGGTGCAGGCTCATCATTTTTTCGTAATTGATTAATTACAATAACAGCGATTAACAGCACTGCAATGAGTATATAGGGAGCCCATTTCTTATTCAAAGTCAAACATTTGGATAAAAATACCTGAATTTAAAAAATCAGCGAAATCAAACTTAATCCTCCTAACAGTGGTTTATCTTTGCCGCCTTATGCCGGAATCGAAAACAGTGGCTTTTCACACCCTTGGTTGTAAACTGAATTTTTCAGAAACATCTTCCCTTTCCCGATTGCTGGAGAATGAAGGGTTTGAAAAAAAAGAGTTTGATGATGTTGCCGATGTGTATGTGATCAACACTTGTTCGGTTACCGACAATGCTGATAAAGAATGCCGCCAGATCGTTCGCCGGATTCAAAGAAAAGCACCGGAAAGTTTGGTAGTGATAACCGGTTGCTACGCACAATTAAAACCAAAAGAAATTTCCGAAATACCGGGAGTAAACCTGGTTTTGGGGGCTGCAGAGAAATTCAACATCGCCCAACATATCCGTGAATTAGCCAAAGGCGATTCTGCAAAAATTTGCAGTTGTGATATTGAAGAAGTATCGGGTTTTCATGCTTCCTGGTCGGTGAATGACCGTACAAGAACTTTTTTGAAAGTACAGGATGGATGCGATTATAATTGTTCCTTCTGTACCATACCAATGGCCAGAGGAAAAAGCAGAAGTGATAGTATAGAAAATGTAGTGAAGCAGGCAAATGAATTAGCTAAGAATGGTGTTAAGGAAATTGTGTTGACGGGAATAAATCTTGGCGATTTTGGAAAAGGACCTGATGGTGCTGGTGTTACAATAGGTATGAGCAGTCGGGAAGAAAATTTCTTTGAGCTTATTAATGAATTAGACAAAGTAGAAGGTATTCAGCGTTATCGCATCTCCTCCATTGAACCGAATTTGTTGACAAATGAAATAATTGAATTTGTTGCAAACAGCGACAAGTTTATGCCGCACTTTCATATTCCCTTGCAAAGTGGAAGTAATAAAACATTGGGTGCTATGCGTCGACGCTACAAAAGAGAATTGTATGCAGAAAGAGTAGCGTTAATAAAAACATTGATGCCGCATTGTGCTATTGGAGTTGATGTGATAGTTGGCTTTCCCGGGGAAACAGAAGAAGATTTTAAAGAAACATTCGACTTTTTGCATTCGTTGGATATTTCTTACCTGCATGTGTTTACTTATTCAGAAAGAGATAATACTCATGCATTGACATTAGGCCCTGTTGTTCCTGTTAATATCCGCAACGAACGTAATAAAACCCTTCGCAATCTTTCTTACATGAAGATGCAATACTTTACCGAACAACATACCGGGCAAACCCGAAAAGTATTGTTCGAAAAGAATGGCAAGAACGACATGATGGATGGCTACACGGATAATTATATTAAAATCTCTACCCCATTTAGAAATGAATGGGCGAATGAGATTGTGGAGTGGAAAATATAAGGAATGTTAGCTCAGTTGGTTTAGAGCATCACGTCGACAACGTGAGGGTCACTGGTTCGAGCCCAGTACGTTCCACAAATCTGTCTAATAACTTTCTTTTTGCTCCCGGTGCAACTTTCCTACATTTAGATTGTCATTTATTAGAGATGCAGAAATACCAGGTAACAATACAGTTTGAAATAACCGATGATTTTATGGACTTGGTGCCAGCACATCGTACGTATATCAACCTTCTAATCAATAACACCACTATTGATCATTATGCGGTAAGCATGGAAACACAACGTTCCTGGATCACTTTAAATGCGGCAAGTAAAAAAGAAGTAGAAAAAATTTTAAAAAAATCTCCGCTGTTTAAATTCTGGACTTTTGAAATTGATGAGTTGTTTGTTTTAGATGGTCAACATTACAGACTGCCGGAAGTAAATCCTAATTAACAGGCTCTCATTCATTATTCACCACTGACCTTTCACTTCTCTGCCCACTTTGGTTTCTTCTTCATCACTTTCATATACACCGGACAAGTTTCGCTATGCGCCCCTGGCAAATAACCAGCACTCATTAAAAATTCGTTTACAATTTCACCACCGGTAAAACGAAAAGTTTGTTTAAATAGTTTTACCCAATCTTCTTTTGTTTTAGGATGATGCTTGTCTAACCAATTTTTGAAAGAACCATTTTCCTTTTGAATGGTTTTAATTGTTTTTGCATTATGTATGGCTGCTTCAATTTTTAAGCGGTTGCGGATGATGCCCGCATCCTGCATCAGCTTTTCTTTTTTCTTGTCGGTATAACTGGCTACTTTATCAATATTAAAATCATCAAAAGCTTTGAAGAAATTATCTTCCTTTTTCAGGATCGTTTCCCAACTTAGGCCGGCCTGGTTTATTTCGAGCACTAATCTTGCAAACAGCAGGTTATCATCGTCAATCGGGAAGCCATATTCCTTGTCGTGATAATCCCGGTGAACGGTGTCTTTTCCCTTATTTAAAACAAATTCACAATAAGTACTTGCCATACAATCAATTTGCGCCGAAAATAGATGAAAAATATTTTGTCTGAAAACTGCTACACCCCTATCTTTGCCGTCCCGAAAAAGGGAGTTTAGCTCAGCTGGTTCAGAGCATCTGCCTTACAAGCAGAGGGTCGGCGGTTCGAACCCGTCAACTCCCACTAAAGACCTCAAATTGGGGTCTTTTTTTATTTAGACGTAAAACTGCATTGTACAAGTTATAGCAAATAATTTTACTTTTGCTACCAGATGCCTTTTCCAAAAAACGATACACTTACTGACATCAGCGAAGAAACCGATGTTCTTACTGCCGAAGATGAAGGCTGTAATCTCATTGTGTGGAATGATGATGTAAATACTTTTGAATGGGTTATAGATACCCTCATGGAAGTTTGCGGTCATTCCCATGAACAGGCAGAACAATGCTCCTACTTTATTCACTATAAAGGCAAGTATGCAGTGAAAAATGGCTCCTACGATGATTTGAAGCCGCAATGCGATGCTATTACTGACCGAGGCATTAATGCTACTGTTGAAGTTGTTGCCGGCTAATAATTACTTTCTAATCTATCACTTTAGAGAATGGTAAATCAAATGGGCTTTGTTAAGCAATGCCATAGCTTGAAAAATAAAATTCCCCCAAGCTTTATACCCGGTTAAAAAATAATACTAGTAAAGAGATTAAAAGCTGTAAAAAATTATCCCCCGGTAGGACCAGCAGGACCCGTTGGGCCGGGATTTACAGGACCAGTTGGTATCTCCCCTGGTTCAGGAACATCCTTGCCGCAACTGATTGATAAAATGGAAAGAGTAAGCAACAAGCATAAAACGATTCCAATCTTTTTCATACAATTAC
>LNFJ01000047.1 GCA_001464625.1 Bacteroidia bacterium Ga0077558
AACAGCGGATTGATTGTTGCACCTGCATTTAGAAAAAGTGGTGTAGCAAAAAATATCAAGCAGAAAATATTCAATCTCTCCCGTCAAAAATATCCGGATTCAAAAATATTTGGTCTTACAACCGGACTTGCCGTTATGAAAATTAACAGCGATCTGGGTTATGAGCCAGTTACCTATTCTGAACTAACACAGGACGAAGCCTTTTGGGCTGGTTGCAAAAGCTGTGTGAACTATGATATACTGATGAGTAAGGAGAGAAAGAACTGTATGTGCACAGCCATGCTGTTTGATCCTAAAGACCATTACGAGCCGGAAGAAACTAAAGAATTCTTTAAAGAAAATGTAAAAGGATTTGAACGTTTATTGCGTTTTAAACAATGGAAATTGTTACGTCCGTTTATGAAAAAAGATAAAAACGGTGGTGCAGCCAAACCAAAATCATTGCTACATCATTTATTTCATTTATAAATCAACCCCTCACATACAATGTCAAAAAAAGTTGTTTTAGGTTTTAGTGGTGGTTTAGATACTTCTTATTGTGTAAAATACCTGACAGAAGACCTGGGTTATGAAGTGCATAGCATTATTGTGAATACTGGTGGTTTTACTCCTGAAGAGTTAAAACAGGTAGAAACTCATGCGTATAAACTGGGTGTAAAAACGCATAAGACCGTAAATGCAATAAAAGGATATTACGAACGCATCATCCGTTATCTTATTTATGGAAATGTGTTAAAAAATAATACATACCCTTTGTCTGTATCGGCAGAACGATTGAGCCAGGCATTGCATATTGCGGAGCATGCAGAAGAATTAAATGCAGATGCGGTAGCACATGGCAGCACTGGTGCTGGTAACGACCAGGTGCGGTTCGATATGATCTTTCATATTATGATTCCGGGAGTTGAGATCATAACTCCCATCAGGGATTTAAAATTGAGCCGGGAAGAAGAGATCGCTTATTTGAAAGCAAAGAATGTTGACATGAACTTTGAAAAATCAATGTACTCTATCAACAAAGGGCTTTGGGGAACCAGTGTAGGAGGAAAAGAAACACTTTCGTCAAAAGGAATGTTGCCGGAAGCAGCCTGGCCCACACAAGTAACGAAAACAGATAGTGAAGAAGTAAAACTTCATTTTGAGAAAGGCGAGTTGAAAAAAGTGAATGATAAAAAATTCGATCACCCGGCAGATGCTATACAATATTTGCAAACTATAGCCGGACCTTATGGTATTGGCCGTGATATACATGTTGGTGATACAATTATTGGCATAAAAGGTAGAGTTGGTTTTGAAGCCGCTGCGCCAATGGTAATTTTAAAAGCTCACCATGCGTTAGAAAAACATGTGCTGAGCAAATGGCAATTGCAATGGAAAGATCAGATAGCACAGTTCTATGGCAACTGGTTACATGAGGGGCAAATTCTTGACCCGGTGATGAGAGATATGGAAACTTATTTGGAAAGCAGTCAGCGAAATGTAACAGGCGATGTATTTGTTCAACTATACCCTTACCGATTCCAGGTAATTGGCATTGAGAGCAAATATGATCTTATGAACAGTAAGTTTGGCAAATATGGTGAAATGAATACTGGTTTTACCGGTGATGATGTAAGAGGCTTCAGCAAAATATTTGGTAATCAAACATCCATTTATCATTTGGTAAAGACGGACACCAATGGAGAAAATTAAAGTAGGTATTATTGGAGGTGCAGGCTACACCGGAGGTGAGTTAATAAGAATATTGTTAAATCACCCCGGTGCATGTATCTCTTTTATTCATAGCCGCAGCAATGCCAGCAAATCTATCGAGAGCATACACCAGGATTTGATCGGTGAATCTGCATTACATTTTACAGATGATACAACTGGTATCACCGACGGATCTATTGATGTATTGTTTTTATGTTTAGGCCACGGCGAGTCAAAAAAAATTTTGACAGAGAATAAAATTAGTGGCATCACCAAAGTGATTGACCTGGCAAATGATTTTCGGTTAGCAGCTCACTCCTCTATTGGCGACAGACAATTTGTGTACGGTCTACCCGAGTTGAACAAAAAAGAAATTAAGACCGCACATAATATAGCTAATCCGGGATGTTTTGCCACAGCTATACAGGTTGGATTATTACCATTGGCAAAAGCTGGCTTGTTAACAGATATCTATACAACCGGCATTACTGGTTCCACTGGTGCGGGACAATCTCTCTCCTCAACTTCTCATTTTAGCTGGAGAGCTAATAATATACAAGCCTATAAAACATTAACGCATCAACATCTTGGTGAAATAGGCGAATCATTGTTACAATTACAACCCGGGAATGATGTGGACCTGAGTTTTGTCCCCTGGAGAGGAGATTTTACAAGAGGTATTTTTATCAGCTCTACATTGCATTGCGATCTGAGCCTGGAAGAGTTGAATGTATTGTATTCGGAGTATTATAAAG
This sequence comes from Bacteroidia bacterium Ga0077558, assembly GCA_001464625.1. GTDB lineage: Bacteria > Bacteroidota > Bacteroidia > Chitinophagales > Chitinophagaceae > JJ008. The sequence goes on from LNFJ01000047.1 coordinate 2,448, forward strand.
ACCAGCCTTTTACACATATAAGCAAGGAGCCAATTTTTTTAAAGCAGGTTGTCAATACCAATAAAGCAGTCGTTCAATTAGAAAAAGCAGGAAGTAAGTTGGTGGTACATTCTGCAATTGACAACTTATTGAAAGGAGCATCTGGCCAGGCTGTACAAAACATGAACCTGCTATTTGGCCTTGATGAAACAACGGGATTAAAACTAAAATCCGTCGCTTTTTAGCATTGAAAAAAGACCCGCTATATAAACTTTTAAAAAAAAGTGAATCCATAGGGATTCTTTGTAATCATTCGGCGTGGCATGCTTCAACAGGACAATATAGTTTTCAATCACTGGCAACAACCGGAAAACTAAAACAAGTCTTTATACCTGAGCATGGATTATTTGCTGAATTGCAAGATCAGGAAAAATTGGATTACACATCCAGCTATTCATTCTTCTCAAAAAATATTGAATGGATTTCACTTTATAACTCCGTTGAGAAATCATTAACTGCAACAGACGGGCAACTTCGCAATATCGATACTCTTATAATTGACATACAGGATGTTGGAAGCCGTTATTATACTTTTATCAGCACTATTTGGCTGATGCTAAAAAAAATAACCTTACTTGATCTTGATATAAAAGTTATTGTTCTTGATAAACCAAACCCTGCCGGAAGACAGGTAGAAGGTACAAGAATAGAGAAGAAGTATGCCTCCTTTATTGGTCTGGAAGGTTTACCTCACCGGCATGGATTAACCATTGCTGAACTTTGCAGATATTTCAAAAATAAAATGGAAGGAGAATGGGCACTTTTTGTTTATCCGATCAGTAAGAAAGATTACTTATTCATTGCTCCTTCTCCCAATATTCCTGGTCCCGAAGTTTGTAACTTGTACAGCGGCCAATGTTTGTGGGAAGGAAGCAATATCAGTGAAGGCCGCGGCACCACTCTTCCCTTTGAAACGATAGGTTCTCCTTTTATGGATTGGGTATTTGCAGAAGATTGGAACAATGCCAATCACCCTGCATTTAATAAAAACTGTTTTATCCGGCCAACAAAATTTGTCCCTGTTTTTCATAAATATGCTAATGAAACTTGTAACGGACTACATTTGATACCAAAAGCTGATAAAAAATACCATTCTCTTGCACATTCGCTACAATTGATAAAATATGTAAAAGAAAAAACTGCTTTATTTGAATGGAGAGCAGGCAAGTATGAAGCCTTTAATGACCGGAAAGCTATTGAAATTTTGGTTGGCGACACTCTTCTACTCAACTACCTCGAAGAGAAAGCCAGTTTGAAAGAAGTGCAACAAAAATTGAATGAACAAGAAAGAGAATGGATAAAAGAAGTGTCTCCTTTCCTGATATATAAACAATCTTTGCAAAAACTGAAACCGTGTTAAATGAATTTATTTGACGTTTATCCGATCAATGAGATCACCATTGTAAAAGCAAAAGGTTCGTACGTCTGGGACGATAAGGGCGGGCAGTACCTGGACCTCTATGGTGGTCATGCAGTTATCAGTATTGGGCATACGCATCCGCATTGGGTGAAGCGTATAGAAGAGCAGTTAGAGCAAATAGCTTTTTATTCTAACTCGATTAGAATTCCATTGCAACAACAACTAGCAGAAAAACTGGGTAAAGTATCCGGCAAAACAGATTACCAGTTATTCCTTTGTAATAGCGGTGCTGAAGCAAATGAAAACGCATTGAAGCTTGCTTCTTTTCATAATGAAAGAAAAAAAATTATTGCCTTTAGTAAATCTTTTCATGGCAGAACCTCATTAGCTGTGGCGGTAACCGATAATAAAAATTATTCGGCACCAGTCAATGAAACAGACAATGTAATATTTCTTCCTTTTAATGATGAAGATGCATTGGAAGAATGTTTTACAAAAAATGGCAAAGAAATATCATCCGTTATTATAGAAGGAATTCAAGGGGTAGGTGGTATTAATGTAGCTGATGATTCGTTCCTGAAAAAGATCCGTTCGCTATGTAATGAGCATGGAGCTGTTTATATTGCAGATAGTGTACAGTGCGGTTATGGAAGAACAGGAAAGTTCTTCAGCCATGATTTTGCAGGAGTAAATGCCGATATCTACACAATGGCTAAAGGAATGGGCAATGGTTTTCCTGTGGCAGGAATTATTGTTGCACCGCATATCAAACCAAAACATTTTCAATTGGGTACTACATTCGGCGGTAATCACCTGGCTTGTGCTGCTGCCTTAGCAGTTTTAGAAATAATAGAAGAAGAAAAACTGATGGGCAATGCTGTAATGGTTGGCAAATACCTGAGAGATGAATTAGAATCAATTCAGCAATTAAAAAATGTAAGAGGCCGTGGATTGATGATTGGATTTGATGTGCCTGATGAATTAAAAGACTTGAAGAAAAATTTGTTGTGGGAGCAGAAAATATTCACCGGTGAAGCAAAACCAAATGTTATTCGATTATTGCCATCACTTGGTTTAAAGAAAAGGGATGCAGAACAATTTATTGATTCGATAAAAGAAGAGGTAGAAAAGTTGATGGCTACGGCCTGATAAACGATCCTGCATTTGATGATCAATGAACTGAACGATGACTAACAAATAAATTATTTAGCTTGAAAAATTTTGTTTCCGTTAATGATGTAAGCAATATTGATGCATTAGTACAAAAGGCATTGACTTATAAAGCCAATCCTTATATTGATAAAACATTGGGCACTAATAAACGCATCGGTTGCTTGTTTCTTAATCCAAGTATGCGTACCAGGTTGAGCACACAGATTGCTGCGCAAAACCTGGGGATGGAACCAATTATTTTTAATGTGGGCAGCGAAGGCTGGATGTTGGAATTTGAAGAAGAGGCTATCATGAGCGGAACAACAGTAGAACATGTAAAAGATGCAGCACCTGT
>LNFJ01000048.1 GCA_001464625.1 Bacteroidia bacterium Ga0077558
TCTGCGCAATTTTATTGATGCCTTTTGAAAATAAAGAAGAAGTGTAAGAAGTTTCTGAAGCATTATTTTTTCTATCGGCTATAATTTGTTCCAGTTTTCCAAGACTAAAAGAAGAATTATTTTCATTAAAACATGTGTCTCCTCCTGTATGACATACAGGTCCATCAGGGTCAACTTTTATTAATAAGGTATCGTTATCGCAGTCCGCTATTATTTCTTTTACGTTTAAATAATTGCCTGAAGTTTCACCTTTTGTCCATAAACGTTGTTTGCTCCGGCTATAGAAAGTAACTCTGTTTTCTTCTTTTGTTTTTTCCAGTGCTTCTTCATTCATAAATCCCAGCATTAATACTTTATTTGTTTGGATGTCCTGGATGATTACAGGAACAAGACAATCATGATATTTGGCGAAATCTGGTTTCATATTAGTTGCTTTTATCTACTTCTTGATTTTTTTTAATTGTATTGAGCAGGTTGTTGAATGCTTCCTGTCGTCTTTCCCTTTGTTCTTCATTTCGTTGCCTGCGCCGGTTCTCAAAATATTGTATAAAAAAATATACTAAAGCAAGCGATATGAATACAATAAATATCATAACCGAACAGCGATGTTTTGATTCCTTAAATATCGTTTTAAATCTGGAATAGCTATTTCTTTAAAATGAAAAATACTTGCTGCAAGTGCTGCATCTGCATTAGCTTGTTGAAATACATCTGCAAAATGTTCCATACTCCCTGCACCCCCAGAAGCAATTACCGGAACAGTAACACTGTTGGTTACTTCCTTTGTAATCTCAAGGGCAAATCCTGCTTTGGTTCCATCGTTTTCCATAGAAGTTAATAATAATTCTCCAGCACCTCTTTCAATAGCTTCTTTTGTCCAATCGGTTGTAAGAAGGGTAGTGGCATTGCGACCTCCATGTGTTACTACTTTCCAGTTGTTATCAATATGTTTTGCATCAATGGCGACTACTACACATTGACTACCGAAATTTTTCGCTAGCTCATTTATCAACTTAGGGTTTTTTACTGCTGAAGTGTTGATTGAAATTTTGTCAGCACCATTTTCTAATAATATGCTTACATCCTCAATAGTGTTGATGCCGCCGCCCACAGTAAAAGGGATATTTATATGTGTAGCAATTTCTCTTACCAATCTTGCTAAGGTTTTTCTTTTTTCAGTAGTTGCAGTAATATCAAGAAACACTAATTCGTCAGCACCTTCTTCACAATATCGCATAGCTAATTCAACCGGATCACCTGCATCACGCAGTTCAATAAAGTTGGTGCCCTTTACAGTTCTGCCATCTTTAATATCAAGACATGGTATGATTCGTTTTGTAAGCATTATATAAATTTCTTCAGGTCAGACAAAAGAATCCTGTTTTCGTAGATCGCTTTTCCAATAATGGCTCCATGGCAGCCTGCTTCCCTCAACTCTTCTAATTCTTTAATTGTTGAAACACCACCGCTGGCTATCAGGTCAATGGACGGATGTTCGTTCATGATTTTTTTATAGAGTGAGAGAGAAGGGCCTTGTAATAATCCGTCTTTATTTACATCCGTGCAAAAGAACTGTTTTACTCCTTTTGTTTTGTAGGTAGAAATCAACTCAGAAACTGTAATTGATGTTGTCTCAGTCCAGCCTTTGATAACAATTTTTTCATCTTTTACATCAGCACCGATTATGAATCTTTCCGGTCCAAATGCTAATAGCCATCCGGTAAAAGTAAATTCATTTTTTACAGCAATACTTCCAATAGCAGCATAAGCAGCTCCGGATTCAAAAGTGATCTCCAGATTTTTTTGTGTACTAATGCCACCGCTGAAGTCAATTTCTAAATTTGTTTTGTTGGCAATTTTCTCGAGCACTTTCCAATTCTTCACATCGCCGGCTTTAGCTCCGTCAAGATCAACCAAATGTAGCCGCTTTAAACCAGCCGCTTCAAATTGAAGAGCTACTTCTAAAGGGTCTTCATTGTAAATTGTTTTTTGACTGTAATCGCCTTTGGTTAATCGCACACATTTACCATCTATAATATCTATTGCAGGAATTATTGTCATCTTATATTGCTAAAAAGTTTTTTAATAGTTGTTCGCCTACGGTTGCGCTTTTTTCCGGATGAAACTGTACCCCGTAAAAATTGTTTTTTTGAATGGCTGCACTATAGGTAATACCATAGTCAGTGGTGGCTATGGTATGCAGAGATTTTTCTGCATAATATCCATGCACATAATAACAATAGCTGTCAGCAGGAATATGATTGAATAAAGGAGAATGCAAATTGCTGATATTGTTCCAGCCGATTTGCGGAATTTTTAAATTAGCGTCAGTAGCATCAAATCTTCTTACTGCTACATTTTCAAAAATGCCCAGGCAGTCCGTATTGTTTTCTTCCGAATGCTTGCAAAGCAGCTGCATGCCGAGGCATATGCCGAGAACAGGTTGTGAAAGAGACACAATCAATTTATCCAGTTTTCTATCTTTTAGAAAGCTCATGGCAGAGCTGGCTTCACCGACACCGGGGAAAATTACCTTATCTGCTGTAGTTATTTGTTCTGCATTATCTGTTACTATTGCATTAATTCCAATTCGCTCCAATGCGAATTGTACGGATTGGATATTACCAGAATTGTATTTTATTATTACGATATTCATAATTTAGAGCACACCTTTAGTACTCGGTAATTGTAAATTATTTACATCTCTTTTAATCGCACCTTTAATAGCTTTAGCAAAAGCTTTAAAAATTGATTCTATTTTATGGTGTTCATTATCACCTTCCGCTTTTATATTCAGATTACATTTGGCGGCATCTGAAAATGATTTGAAGAAATGATAAAACATTTCAGTAGGCATATCGCCGATTTTTTCTCTTTTAAAATCAGCTTCCCACACCAGCCAGCTTCTGCCACCAAAATCAATTGCCACTTGTGCTAAGCTATCATCCATAGGTAGCGTAAAACCATACCTTTCAATTCCTATTTTGTTTCCTAATGCCAGGGAGAAAGCTTCGCCTATTGCAATAGCAGTATCTTCTATAGTGTGATGTTCGTCTATTTCTAAGTCGCCATTTACTTTTATAGATAGATCAATACCGCTATGGCGACTAAGTTGCTCCAGCATATGATTGAAAAAATTCAACCCGGTATCAATTTGTGATATGCCTTTTCCACCAAGATCTATACGAATAGCAATTTTGGTTTCATTCGTATTTCTTTCATGTTGTATTACCCGTTCACCAAGTTTCAGGTATTCATAAATATCTTTCCATGCAATTGTCTCTAGTGCTATAGTGGATTGAAGAGCTAACAAGTCATCATTTATTTCCGCTGCGCCAAGGTTTGCATCATTATTCAGCCAGATCGCTTTACAACCTAAATTTTTTGCTAGTTGCACATCCGTTATTCTATCACCAATGACAAATGAGCCTCTTAAATCGTAAGCAGAGTTATTTATGAATTGAGTTAACATCCCCGTTCCGGGTTTGCGGGTTGGTGCATTCTCGCCTGGAAATGTCTTATCAATAAATACTTCAGCAAAGTTTATTCCTTCATTTTCCAAACTCTTCATCACAAAGTTTTGAACAGGCAAGAATGTTTGTTCCGGGAAAGAAGCCGTTCCTAATCCATCCTGGTTGGTTACCATCACTAATTCAAAATCTAATTCAGTGGCTATTCTTTTCATCCAGCTAAACATATCCGG
>LNFJ01000049.1 GCA_001464625.1 Bacteroidia bacterium Ga0077558
TTTATACCAAACCAATCTGCAATGCGGATAATTGTCCCCATATTGCCGGGGTCTTGTACATCATCCAACACTATTGTAATTTTTCCTTTTGTAATTATAGGGCTATTTTCATCAAACTGCTGCACCAAAGCCAGCACTTTATTGGGTGTAATTAGCTGCGATATTTTTTCGAGTTCGAATGATGAGATTTCAATTATATCCCTGCTAATAAGCTGTTTTTTATTTTCATCTATCCACTCTTTTAACGCATAAATCTCTTTTACATTTACTACATCATCTTCTAATAATTCTTTTACCAGTTTGGGGCCTTCGGCAATAAACAGCCCCTCTTCCTTCCTGAATTTTTTCTGGCCTAAACTTTGGATATATTTGAGCTTCGATTTTACAAGCATACTTGTTAGTTATTTATGATATTCAGCCAATCCCCTTTATTCTTAATTACCCGCCTTACAGGTATTGCTGTTATAATTATGGTGTTGGCTTCTTCCTGCGCCACCATCGTTAAAAATTATCCCAAAGGCAAGCCGTTTGTTTACGAGACAAATATCACAGTAAATGGCAACTTTTCAAACGAAGAAAGAGAAACTCTCGAATCTCGCCTAAAAGGGCAGTTGGATGATAGTATGCGTTCCCGGTCAGTATCGAAGTTGTTATGGAGTGTAATGAAGAATCCACCTGCATATGACAGCAGTAATGCTGGAAAATCCATGGTCTTCATGAAAGCATTACTTACATCGCTGGGCTATTTTAAAGACACTATTACTTATGAAAGCTCCATTGATACTGTAAAAGGAGACCAGCTCAGAACTACCATTGATTTTGATGTTACGCCGGGTAAGGTTGTAAAAATTGATTCATTCAGCTATAATATAAAACAAGCTGACTTGCAAAGTATCGCCATTGCTAACCAAAAGGATGCGTTTGTAAAAAAAGGAGAGCCATTTGCAAAAGCTGCCATCTCTGTAGAATTAGACCGCTTGGTTGATTTATACAGGAATAATGGCTATTTACGTTTTAGTCGTGAAGAACTAATTGGCTTGTGGGATACACTGGATGTATCATTACTGCAACCAACGTTAGATCCATTTGAGCAATTAGCACTATTAGAAAAATTAAGGGAACGCCGGGAAAATCCTACCGCCAATCTTGAAATAAGATTAAAGCCGGGCTTTGACAGCACCCGCCTCACCAAATATTACATTGGCAATATTACAGTTTACCCGGACATAACATTAGACACATCAGCCAGTGCCCGTAAAGAAACGATGGTAAACGGAGTAAAAATTGTTTCCTTCTTAGATATGTTTAAGCCCAGAATTTTTCCTCAAAATATTTATCTAAAACAAGGGCAGCTTTACGACCAGCGCAACTATTTTAAAACCATCAACCGGTTTGGAACTTTGGATACTGCTGATTTTAATATTCGCATGACCCCGGCAAAAAAATATTCTTTTACTGCCAACCTTGAAGGGAGCCGTAACAACACTGCCGTATCCGGCAACTTGTTTGGTATTGCCATTAATGTTGGTTTGCAGAACCGCAATTTTGCCAGAGCTGCCAACCAGGCCAGCACTACATTGCGATTTGGAGTTGAAACAGGAAGGAATAAATTAACTGATATAAAATTTATTCAAACCCGTCAGTTGAGCTTGAACCATACTATTTATTTTCCAAGGCCGATTATTCCTTTTATAAAGAACATCCCTGAAAATGTAAGAAACAGCTTTCGTACAATACTTGCTTTAAATGCATCAATTACAGAACGAAGAGAATTGTATAATTTAAATAATGTAAACGCCTCCTGGGGTTACGAATTTCAAGCCGGCAAAAAATTCTTTACTCTTCGGATTCCTAATATTGAATATTCTTATTTTAAAGCCTTGCCAATACTGGAAGATATTTTCATTAATAACCCATCGCTCCGGTTTATTTTTACTGATGGATTAATTTCATCTATCCAGGCGGGAATGACAGTTACAGGAGGAAATAATAAAAATGTAAATGTCTTCCGTAGCAATATTGAAGCGTCAGGTTTAATTACCGGGCTTATTAAGAATAATAAATTTTTGGATACTAACTTATACCGGTTTATTAAAGTAGATGCTGAATTTACCCGCAAGATCATTTTAGGAAAAAATGCTATTGCCCTTAGGATGTTTGCGGGTGTTGGTTATGAATTTAACTCAACGGCCAATGAAAAGAAAAGAAATAATCTTCCATTCTTTCGTCAATATTTTGCAGGAGGACCGAACAGTATGCGGGCCTGGGCTTTACGCCGTTTAGGGCCGGGATCTGTTGTAAAAGATTTTGACGGTATAACAGGTTTCTCAGACCGATTTGGCGATGTTCAATTAGAAGCAAATATTGAATATCGTTTTCCGTTAGGAAAACTATTTGGTATTAAAATAAATGGTGCTGTTTTTACAGACATGGGCAATATATGGTACTTGAAAAAAGGACCTCTTTCAATAGGACGGCTACCAGAAGAGGTTTTCAATTTTAGCCGGTTAGGAACTGATTTAGCAATTGGCAGCGGTGTAGGTATCCGTGTTGATTTTGATTTCTTTGTTGTTCGTTTTGATGCATCCCATAAAGTAAAAGACCCAAGCCCATCAACAGACCGAGAATACCTTAAGAACAAATGGTTTGGTTATGTAAAAAATGATTTTTTAAGAGGAACTCAATTTCAGCTAGGTATCAGCTATCCTTTTATCTTATAATTCGTCCGGCTTATTTTTTTGTTGAAACTCCCGGGTAAAAGCTTCCATGCTCATAGCATCTTTATTTAAAAACTCTCCTATCCTTGTGCGACAAAGGCTGCTAAGATGTGCGCCACAACCCAATGCATCACCAAAATCTTTCGCAAGACTACGAATATAAGTTCCTGTTGTACATACAACTCTAAAATACACAAGCGGCATTTCTATTTTTGTAATTTCAAATTCTTTAATAGTGACAGTTCTAGGCTCTATTTTTACCTCTTTTCCTTGTCTTGCTAATTCATATACTCTCTTGCCTCCAATTTTAATAGCAGAATGTGCTGGTGGTATTTGCTGTATCTCACCTGTAAAACCAAGTGTGGCTGCTTTTATTTTTTCTTCAGTAATATCAACTATAGACTTAAAATTTTCGGGTTCACTTTCTAAATCGTAAGTTGGCGTGGTAGCTCCAAGTGTAATGCTACCGGTGTATTCTTTTTCCTGTGCCATAAATTCATTGATGCGCTTGGTAAACTTACCGGTGCAGATAATCAATAATCCGGTAGCTAAAGGATCTAGTGTTCCTGCGTGGCCAATTTTCTTTATACGGATAATATTGCGAAGTTTCTGCACTACATCAAATGATGTCCAGTGCAAAGGCTTATCAATTAATAATACCCGTCCTTGTAAAAAATCGTTTGTTAACTGTTCCATTGCCGCAAAAGTAAAGTTTGTAATTGGAAAGATGCTATTAAATAGACATTCTCGTTTTCAGTTCCAGATATTTATTAATGGTATTGATGGTAAGATTTTCCGGGGTTGTAAGAATAGAAGGAATACCATTTTTATGCAGTTCTTTTACCATCTGTCTTTTTTCAAACGCAAATTTTTCGGCAATTGCTTTAATGTAAATATCTTCTAAAGAACTGGCCTTGCCTTCCAGCAACGATTTCATTTCTGTATTCTCAAAAAAAACTACGAGCAACAAATGATATTTTGCTATTTTTTTTAAGGCATTCATTTCCCGCTGCAAGCTCTCTAATGATTCAAAATTAGTGAACAGAACTAACAAGCTTCTGTTTGTAACTCTATTGCGAATTACAGAAAATAGTTTTTCAAAATCAGATTCTAAAAAATCTGTTCGTTGCTTGTATAAGGTTTCTAGCACCAAATTCATTTGTGTGGGCTTCTTATCTGCTAACAAGAATGTGTCAAGATTTTTTTCAAACGTTATGATTCCAGCTTTATCTTGTTTTACTAATGCCACATTACTTAACACCAGGGACGCATTAATAGCATGGTCCAGCAATGTCATTCCATGAAATGGCATTTTCATAACTCTACCTTTATTGATCAGGCAATAGATCTGCTGGCTGCGTTCGTCTGTATAATTATTAACCATTAGTGCATCCTTTCTGGCTGTGGCTTTCCAGTTAATGGTTCTGTAATCATCACCAATTACATATTCCTTTATCTGTTCAAATTCCATACTATGCCCGATCTTTCGGATACGTTTAACTCCTGCTTCCTGCAAACGATTACTTACAGCTAACAGTTGATATCGACGCATTTGAATGTAGGATGGATATACTTTCACTACTTGTTCTTCCTGGAAAACATAATGCCTTCTCGCTAACTTTAAAGGACCATGAACGAATAAATTAATATCGTGAAAAACATACTCACCTCTGGAATCTGGTCGTAAACTATATTCTAAATTATACTGCTCATTCCCGGCCACAACAATTTTTCGCATCCATTTTCTTTCCTGGAATTGTGCCGGTAGTTCATCAATAATACTAGCTCTCACAGTGAAGCCATAATTATTCAAAACATGAATGGAAACTTTATTCGGATCGCCAATACTAAAACGTTCCGAAACATCTCTGATTGCTACCATTCCATTTTTCTTACTATATATCAGAATTGTGTCTACTACCACTGCAATAACCAACAACAATAGCAACAGTCCGGATATTTCAAAAAAAGCCGGAATAAAATAGCTGATCACAAACAACACTGCAGCACCGCCAGCGATGTAAAAAACAATATTATTTAAATAAAATTTTTTCATTTACCTCGGCACATCCATACTTTGAATAATTTGTTTAATAACATCATCCTCTGTTATTCCTTCCATCTCTTTATCTGGTGATAAAATAATACGATGACGTAGTACTGGTGTGGCTACTTCCAGTATATCTTCCGGTGTTACAAAATCCCGACCCTGCATAGCCGCCATTGCTTTTGCGGCATTCATTATAGACAATGATGCCCTGGGAGAGGCTCCGAGATAAATTGATTTGTGATTTCTGGTCTGGTGAATAAGCTTCCCGATAAACTGTAATAGCTTTTCTTCTATTAACTGAGATTTAATTTGTTTTCTTAATGCAGTAATTTGTTCTCCACCTAATGCAGGCGTTATCATATCCAAAGGCTTTACATCGCCCATACTGTTGAACTTATTTAATATGGCAACTTCTTCCGTTTCTGTTGGATACGGAACAGTAATTTTAAATAAAAAACGATCCAGCTGTGCCTCCGGCAAACGATAGGTTCCTTCCTGCTCTACCGGGTTTTGTGTTGCCAATACCATAAAAGGAGCTGCCATTGGATATGTTCTGCCATCAACAGTTGCTTGCCTTTCTTCCATAATTTCAAGCAAAGCAGATTGTGTTTTTGCCGGAGCTCTGTTGATCTCATCTACTAAAACAATATTACTAAATATGGGTCCTTTCTTAAATTCAAATACAGCTTCCTTTGGATTAAATACGGGTGTACCTAACACATCGGAAGGCATCAGATCAGGTGTAAACTGAATTCGGGAAAAGCCGGCATTTACACTTTTAGCTACCAACTTTGCAGTGAGAGTTTTGGCTACTCCTGGTACGCCTTCAATAAGCACATGCCCATCTGCGAGCAAAGCAGCTATGATCAGCTTTACCATTTCATCCTGCCCAACAATAATTTTCTTTATCTCACTACGGATAGAAAGTACTGCTTCATTAAGAGCAGACAAGTCGGTACGTGGTTGAAAAATTTGTTCTTCCATGTTTATGTTTTTTGATAGAATGTTTCTAATTGTTTATAAAAACCTGTCAATTGATTTTGACTAATTGCCGAAGCCGTATCAATATGATTAATAAAAGAAATAATCTGTCGTATCTCTCCCTCTTCTGCTCCTGATTTGTATCGAAGAATTTTTATAAATTCTTCATCCAGGTTGCCGGTTGCCAGTTTATATTTGTTTCGAACATGCTCCAGGAAATAGGCTGACATCTTTTTACAAAGGTTGCGATGATCGCCTTTATCATAATACAAACGGCCAATTGTTTTTACAAAATCAAGTGATTCATTTTTGGGCTTTTTAATCAAAGGAATATAACGTTGTCTCCTTCTCATTTCCATTAACACATATAATAGTAGCAGAACTATAGCTAGCCAAAATGCTGCCCGGAATGGCTTTTTTCCATCCTCATTCTTCATATTCATCAGCACTTTAAACCAGCCCTTTTTTTCCTGTTGCCTGTCTGATTGTGGCTTTCGTATATAATATTCATCCCACACAATTTTTTTTGTTGCAGGATCAATTACAGATAAAGCTTTCTCATAATAATCCATATTACTTTTATGGAGTAGAAAGTAGTTGCTGAAAGCTAATGGTTCCAGGTGAATGAAAAAATTACCTTCACCGGCACGAAGATGAATAAAAAGCAGACGACCCGTTCCATCATACCCTAATGCGTTAGTGGCGAAGGAATCAATAGTTGTAAAATAAGAGTTGAAACTTTTGCCGGGATAAGTGTATGTCAATTTTTTTTCATACGGTGGTGAGGCCAAAGAAGTTTTCATATTACTATTCAAATCCTCAATACCAAAGATGGAAAGATCGTAAGAACTACTTGCACATTTCAACATCCGATCGGCAGTGGCAGAAATATACTGTGCACTTATAAAAACATCATTTCCTTTTTGGGCAAACGAGATAAGCTTCTCCATTTCATCTACATCAGCATCAAATCGCTTAGTGATAACTATATAAGCCTGCTTAGTATCAAAATAAGATAGAGAATCCCAATAGCCAGGGACTTGCCGGCTGGTATAAATGGATGCCTGTGGAAAAAGATAGGGCAAGTTTTCAAAGGCAGCATAGGTGCCATATGGAATTTTATCTTGCCGTTTTAAGGTTACCCGTTCATCGAGGGTTTGTTGCTTTTTTTTATTGTTTGATACAAACAGGAATAACAAAGAGCCAATCAGCACTGCAAATAAAATATATGGTATGCTTTTTTTCAACTTCTTGCCAGATTTTTTTCAAACAAATCAAAATCGTTTCTTATGATCTTATATGCCTCTTCATTAATTTCAAACTGGCCATACCATGTATATTCATAGTTTCGGGTGATGCGAAAAAAATCTTTATAATAATTTGTAGAATGAAGTTGCAACAGGTAATCAAAATTAGTTTTGTCTTGCTTGTAATTAATTACATTCTTCTCCGACATATTTTTCAGCAGTCTTAAAAACATTAACCGTACCGCCAACCTGTAATTAGCTTGTGCGGCGGCTTTATCTATTTCTTTCTGGTAATTGATGGAAAAAATATCTTCTATTGCAAACTCTTCCTCCTCTGCTTTCACTATTTTATTCTTCTTTCTAAACAACCCTATATTACTTTCTGCCAGGAACCACATAATTACGGCTGCAAATACCCCTATAATAATTATCCAAAACAAAGTTTTTACCCATGTTTGTTGGCCTAATGGTGTATACTTTTTATTGTTGGCCTTTTCTTCTTTAACCTTTTCTATTTCTGCATTTGCATACCAAAAGGCATCATCTTTCTGCATCGCCTTTTTTGCACTATCCGGTACATTTCTTTGTGTTACCAGCAAACTATCGTACTGGTCTTTATCCTTAAAATAAACTCCTTCGTCATCTGTCTCTTCGTCATCTGTATATTCACCCTCTTCAGGAAGTGGTTCTGGCTGTAACTGCTCTATAACTTCTGTTGTATCATACTGTGCATTCAATTGTAAAGCAAAAAATTGCAGTAAGCAAAACAATAGTAGGCTTATAAAGAATATCCGGCTTATATGTAATTGAAGATTTTTCAGCACTTAAACATCCTCCTCATTTAGCTGTTCAGAAAGCTTACGTCCTAACCGTATTGGATAAATAATAAAATACCAGATTACAAACAGAACTTATACAGACGGGTAATAAATCCTTCAAAAAATGCAGCTAATCCAAAAACAGGAATTAAACCGATCATAATTTTTACTCCATCTTTTGCGCCTTCTTTGAACGCATCAATACGACGTTTAGTGCCGGGAAATAAAAAACTCTTTCCCAATATCAATCCTGCTGCTGCTGCAATGATCAATGCAGTAATCTCTAAGGTGCCGTGTACAAATACCACCAACCAAAAATCAATTCCTAATCCTTTAGAAGAAAAAAACTGGTCGAAGGTGCCGAGCATAACTGCATTTTGTGCTTCCATGTACAAACTTGGAACTCCACAAAAAATTCCTGAAATAAACATCAGCATTGAAACCCGAATGTTGTGTATCATCAGCATTAACCAGCTTAATACAGGATTACCATGCTCGTAAATTCCAAAAGGATTCCCGTTTTCAATATTTTCCAGGGTGTGATCAACATACCGGTCGCCAAAAATACTTCGGGGGATACTTTCATCTTTTGCAGAAACGAAAAAACCAATTGCAAAAAAAATAAGAAAGAAAATAAAGGAAAATAATACTACCCGGTGATGTTTTCGGATAGTTAACGGCAGATCATACTTCCAGAAAGTAATCAACCTGTTTGATTCCTCTTTTCGATTTTTATAAATATCAAGGTAAATTCGGGAAGCCTGCGAGTTGATAAAATGGGTAACTTTTCCTGAAGGATAAAATGTTTTAGCATAAGCGAGGTCATCTACCAGTTGGGTAAAATCTGCCGCCATTTCATCAGGATCGGTCGATGGAAGGTGCTGATTCTTCAGCCACCGGTCTTTATTTTTTTTTATAAATAGTGCCTCTCTCAAAAAAGGTTGCTTTGGGTTGTAAAATACTGTATTTATAAAAGATAAAAGCACCGGTTTAAAATTTTATTAGCTAAAAAATATTAATTTGACCTTTTAAATAAAACCCGGCAAATGGCGGTTATAAAAGTCCCGACGAACTTTAATATAGATGTTGAGTTTGAAATACCGGAGTTTTACAGGCGGCTTATTTCATTATTGATTGATGTTGTTATCGAATACTTCTATCTCCGTATTGCCATGGAAATCTTTAAAAGTATTGCCCAAAATTCGTATGGTTCGGCAGATAGTAGCTACGATCTGAGTGCTGTTGGGTTACTACTTTTTCTACCCATATTGCTTTATCATGTAGTGCTGGAAATTACCCTAAACGGACAAAGTATTGGCAAAAAAGTAACGGGAATACGGGTTATTCATGAAAATGGAGGCCGACCCAGTATTAGCCAATTTCTTATCCGTTGGCTGCTTCGGGTTTCCGATGTGTGGATTGCGATGCTTTTAATAATATTAGCCACAGATCCTAGTTTTGGCCGAAATGCCGAAACTACATTTATTATATTGGCAGCACTTGGATTTTTAGTAACGGATATTGTTCTTGTAACTTCTTCCAAAAAAGGCCAGCGGATAGGCGATATACTGGCTAAAACAATTCTTATCCGCATTAATACTAAAAGCAATATTGAAGAAACAGTTTTTCAGGATGTGGCAGATAGTTATGTTCCTTCCTTTCCTCAAATAATGCAATTGAGCGATAAGGATATTAATGCGATCAAAAGCATTTTAGAAACTGCCCGAAAGAAAACAGATTTTATTATGGCCGAATCTGCCAGCTCGAAAATAAAAGCTCATCTAAAAATTGAATCCAGCATGTCGCCGTTCGATTTTTTAGAAACATTACTGAAAGACTATAATTACTTATCGGTAAAATAAATTGACCGAAAATAAAACCCCAAAAGCTATCTGATTTTGCTTTTGGGGTTTATAATGATAATATTTTTGAAACTTATGCTCCAGTAAGCGCAGCCATTCCTCCCGTTACTAATGCCATTATGAAAAATGCCAACCCAATAATTGTTAAAACACCCAGATAGCGGAATGTTTTCTTAAGGCTTCTGAATGACTCAGAAAGCATCAGATCATCCCCCGATGTAAGTGCTAGTTTCATTTTATTAGCAAATTGCAGGGTAAATAACAGCGGGAAAAAATATAAAAGTGCAATCAATATATATACAATCATCATCCCAGCCCCAAGTCCTGTAGTTGAAATTCCTTGCTGTCTATACATGTCATCAAATTCACTTGAGGCTTTAGTAATAGCCAGGGAGGCGATGATTCCAAAAATTACCATAATTACAAGTGTTATCATTCCGCAAATAGCTAAAAACTTAGCCCATTTCGCGGCTTCGCTTAAATGTGATTTGGCATCGCTGGAAACACCTAGTTCGAATAATGATGAGTTTTGATTTTGATCCATAGTAGTATATTTTGGTTTTTATAAATGTACTTCGCTTTACGGAGTATCCAAATTTTGTTTTCAACAATTAATAAGCCCTTGCAAATAATACTCTTTGTGTAGAGGGATTTCCCGTTAAAATACATTTTCCATCTTCCAGGGTATTATCCAACGGAATACAGCGGATAGTTGCTTTTGTTTTATCCTTTATCGCCTCTTCCGTTTCCGGAGTTCCATCCCAATGAGCAGAAACAAATCCTCCTTTCTCATCCAATAATTTTACAAATTCATCCCAACTATTGGCAGAAGTTATGTGCTCATCCCTATAAGTTTTTGCTTTCTCAAACATATAAACTTGTATCTCCGCTAGCAAACTCTGTACATATTGTGCTATACCTTCCAACCCTACCACTCTTTTTTCTTTTGTATCACGGCGTGCAATTTCAACTACATTCTTTTCCAGATCTCTTGCTCCTAATGCTAATCGCACCGGCACACCTTTCATTTCATATTCAGCAAATTTCCATCCCGGACGGTTGTTGTCATTATCATCATATTTCACCCGGATACCAAGAGCTTTTAATTCCTTGATTATTTCATGCGCCTTCGCATCAATCAAAGCCTTTTGTTCATCGCCTTTATAAATTGGAACAATTACTACTTGCTGTGGTGCAATGCGGGGAGGAAGAATCAATCCCTGGTCATCACTATGCGCCATGACCAACGCACCAATCAATCTTGTACTTACTCCCCAACTGGTGGCCCAAACATATTCCAGTTTATTTTCCTTATCGCTGAATTTAACATCAAATGCTTTTGCAAAATTTTGCCCTAGAAAATGCGAGGTCCCTGCCTGTAATGCTTTTCCATCCTGCATCAATGCTTCAATACAATATGTATCTTCTGCGCCTGCAAATCGTTCATTCGGACTCTTTACTCCTTTGATAACGGGAACTGCCATCCAGTTCTCTACAAAATCTGCATACACATGCAACATTTTTTCTGTTTCTTCAATGGCTTCCTGTTTGGTAGCATGTGCAGTATGCCCTTCCTGCCATAAAAATTCGGCGGTTCTTAAAAACAAACGGGTACGCATTTCCCAGCGAACAACATTGGCCCATTGATTTATCAGTAATGGCAAATCACGGTATGATTGAATCCATCCTTTATAGGTATTCCAGATAATGGCTTCGCTGGTAGGCCTGATAACTAACTCCTCTTCCAACTTCGCTTCAGGGTCAACCATCAGCTTGCCTTTGTTATTCGGGTCTGCTTTTAAGCGATAATGCGTTACAATGGCACATTCTTTTGCAAAACCTTCTGCATTTTTTTCTTCTGCTTCAAATAAACTTTTTGGAACAAACAAAGGGAAGTAGGCGTTTACATGGCCTGTATCCTTGAACATTTTATCCAATGCATCCCGCATATTTTCCCATAGTGCAAACCCATAGGGTTTTATTACCATACAGCCCCGCACCGCAGAGTAATCTGCCAGCTCGCCTTTTATTACTAGATCATTATACCATTGTGAATAATCTGCTGCCCTTGATGTAATCTCCTTACTCATGTTGTTTTAAAGTTTAATCCGTTATGAAGCTTTGCAAATAATTTAACAGGCTATCGCACAATATGTCAGCAAATGGTTAAATATTTGCTATTGAATTGCAGATGTTTGTGCCTGCTAAAAGTCGCACAAAAGTAGTAACTTCATTTTTAACCCGAATAAACCATTTGCCATGAAAACAACAATTTTACTTCTGGCATTCTTTGTAGCTGCTTTTAGCAGTTGTACTACCGCTTACAAAACCGGCCAAACTCCGGATGATGTGTATTTTTCGCCTGCTTCCCCACAAGATGAATATGTGCGGACGGACAGAGAGGATAGACGCAATTATCGTAACGATGAATATTACGATGATCGCTACTTGCGCATGAAAGTAAGCAACCGTTATCGTTGGAATGATTTCAACGACTGGTATAGTTATGAGAGATATGGTTTTGGCTACAACTATGTGTATGGCAGTTATAACAACCCCTACAATTCATGGAATTATTATTACAATCCTTATTGTAATGGAACAGTGGTGGTAAATCCAAAAAACACTTTTGCTTACAGCAAGCCAAGAACATTTAACCTTGGCACTTATAATCCGGTGGCAACAAATAATAGCAAAAGCAGTAATGTTTTTCGATATTCTAATACAGCAAATAATAATAATTCTTATAATCCAACGAGAAATAACAATCGTACTAACAGTAATTCCGGCAATACGCTGAGAGATATTTTTAGCGGCGGAAATAACAACAGCAAATCAACGAATACGAATTCACCAAGCAATTCTTCTTCTAACAGCGGCGGCAAATCCAGCAGTAGTTCGTCTGGCGGCAGCGCACCTGTAAGAAAATTTTAAATTATCCGGAAAAGCCTTTTTAATAAAGGCTTTTCTTATTTGTAGCCCAACTCTAAGCTGCTGTAATAACATATAATTTATTTTAATTTAAAGCTATTATGAGAAAGATATTTTTCTTATTGTCCAGTATTGTGGCTTCATCTTCATTGCTTGCACAAGAGCCAGCTGATGCGCTTCGATACTCCTGGTATTCATCAAGCGGTACAGCAAGACAACAAGCTATTGGCGGTGCAATGGCATCACTCGGTGGAGAAATTTCCGCCACCTTTGTAAACCCTGCAGGAATTGCATTTTACAAAACCGGGGATTTTGTTTTAACACCTGGTTTTAACTTGTCGAATAATAAGTCGACCTATTTTGGCCGCACCGAAAAAGATAAACGAAATAACGCTTCCTTTGGTACAAGTGGTTTTGTATTTGGCACAGACAGAGACATGAACCGCCGACAAGGAACCAGCGGAGTTGCTGTATCTATCGCCATGAACCGTACAGCCAACTTCGGAAGCAATGTATTGTACCGTGGGTTAAATACACAAAGTTCTTACTCACAAAAATTTTTAGAAGAATTGCAGAATGATAATGTAACCACTGATGCTGCAGCATTTAGCTATCCTTTTGGCACCAGCCTCGCCATAAACACTTTTTGGATAGATACTGCGAATGGTTGGAATGCGGGTAATAAAACTTTTCAATCGTTGGCAGCACCACTCTTACAAACAGGTGGGTTGCTGCAAGAGCAACAAGTTATAAACCGGGGCGGCATTAGCGAACTTGCATTGGCAATTGCAGGAGCCAAAAATGATAAATTTTACTATGGGTTTACAATTGGCATCCCTTTTCTGCGATATGATAAAGAATCAACCTTTACTGAAGCTGATGCTACAGCGAATGGCAACAATCGGTTTGACTTTGCTTCCATTACAGAAAATCTCACTACTAAAGGAACCGGTATAAACTTAAAATTAGGTGTGATCTATAAACCTGTTGAATATGTACGTCTTGGACTTGCATTTCATACACCTACTTTCTATAGTCTGTCGGATGTGTACAATGCTTCTGTTACGGCTAACACGGAAATGTTCCAGGGAATGCAAACACAAAGCTCTGCAACTTTTGTTGCTAACCCAGATGCTGAATTCAATTACTGGATGTTTACGCCTTACCGTATTATGGCCAGTGCATCTTATGTATTGCGGGAAATTGAAGACGTAAGAAAGCAAAAAGGATTTATTACAGCAGATATAGAGTATGTAAATTATAAAGCATCATCTTATACTACATCACCGGAATCAGAAAGTGAAGAGGCTAACGCTTATTTTAAATCATTAAACTTCGCAATAGACAATGCCTACAAAGGTGCTTTCAATTTTAAAGTAGGTGGCGAATTGAAATTCACCACTCTTATGGCAAGATTGGGAGCTGCTTATTATGGCAATCCATATAACAATTTAGCAGGAGAAAAAGGAAGCCGCTTTTCTTTAAGTGGTGGGTTAGGCTATCGCAACAAAGGAATGTTTATTGATCTTGCTTACGTACACACAATGGGCAAAGATGTTCATTTTGCATATCGCTTAGAAAGAACACCGTTTACCGGAGCAAATATCAGATCAACCAATGGAAACGCTGTAGTTACAATTGGTTTTAAAATTTAAGTCGTAATCAAACTAACAATTGAGAGAAGGCATCAGCAATGATGCCTTATTTTATAACCTTATCAGAACCGATATTGCAATCGCAAATCAATTAAATCGGCAACTTCTTTATGTACTTTTAAATTAAAGCCTGCAAACCAATGGCTGCTTAGTTTGTATCGTAATCCCCAGCGATGAAAATACCCTGTATGAAAAGATGGATAGCGGGTTAAATATTTTCCCATTTGCTGACTGAAAATGACTTTTCCTAATAAAAACTCGTTCCCAAGAGTAATTGCACTGGTAGTAGCCGGCTGGCTATTATTATGTGCTGCCGTTTCATCATTTTGATAACTGCTATAAGAAATTTCAACTCCACTAGTAAATGCGTTAATTCTGCTTACCGGAAGAGAAACTTGTGTAAACATGCCCAACATAAAACGGCGTTTAGCTTTCCACAGATCATGATAAGCCTGTCCGGGAGTGAATATTATTCCAGCATCAAAAGAAGCACCTTCGGATTTTCTTTTATTACGTACATATTTGTATTTAGGAAGTATACTATTATACGGATAATAAAGTATAGAAGCGGATAACATCATCCAATTAAGGCCCGCATTAGGCTGATTGGCATGCCCATTAGAAATATGATTAAAGTTCCCATTAATTTCTGTGGTAATTTTTTTGCTAACCCGAAAGCCAATACCAGAACTTACATGGAGATACGGAGTAACATGATTACTATACGCAAGGTTGGTATTATTAGTAATCTCATCATAAGGTTTTGAAAAATAACCGATACCTACATCGCCTCTGAATTGAAATTGAAAACTTTTACCAATTCGATAAACAGGTTGTAAAAAAATAGAACCAATTATACCCTTTCCAAATACGGGGTTCTTAAAATCCAGGTATGACAAATTAAACCCTCGCCGCAAGTATGTACGACAAATACTAAAGGAGGAATAATCCAATCGCTGAAATGAATAATCTATACCTACTGAAACAGGCTTTACATCCTTTGCGCTGCTAACAGATTCTTTGTGAACCAGTGCTGAACCTCGGTGAATAGTAAATGCAAATACTTTTTTAGAAATAAAACTATCAGGTTGATCCTGTGCAGTAAGGCAACATGGGAAAAACAAAAGCAAAATAAAAAATAGTCTAATCATTAAACTGAAATAACATTATTACTTTAATTACAAGTACGAAATTTTCAACTACCCCTTTAAATCACTGTATTGAGAGAGATATTAAATATCAACTCCCGAAGGCACAGGAATTAAGTAGCTCTTGTAATTGGTAGTTATTATTTCAATCGGAAACCCTTGCCAGCTTATACTGCATTAAAACGCAGTGAAAGGAAGGTACAAAAGGAAGATTATAAAACAGTATTTATTTTAAAGTGAACCCCTCAAGGAATTTAGTATTAAAATCACCGCTTCTAAAACGTTCGTCCTGCATTAATTGCAAATGGAATGGAATTGTTGTTTTTACTCCTTCAATTACATATTCACTTAATGCACGGTACATTGTTTGAATTGCTTCCGGACGGGTTTGTGCAACGGTAATTAATTTTCCAATCATAGAATCATAGTATGGTGGAATTACATAGCCAGCATAAACATGGCTATCCACTCTTACACCATGACCACCGGGTTGGTGCAATACGGTAATTTTTCCGGGTGATGGTCGAAAATCATTATATGGATCTTCTGCATTGATGCGGCATTCTATAGAGTGATTGCGGGGAATATAATCCTGGCCGGAAATTCTTTCGCCCATGGCAATTTTAATTTGCTCCTTTATCAAATCAAAATTGATAACTTCTTCTGTAACGCAGTGCTCCACCTGTATACGGGTGTTCATTTCCATAAAGTAGAAATTGCGATTCTTATCTACTAAAAACTCAATTGTTCCAACACTTTCATAATTGATAGCACTAGCCGCTTTTTTTGCCGCCTCTCCCATTTTAAAGCGAAGCTCATCAGTCATAAACGGTGAAGGAGATTCTTCCACCAATTTTTGATGCCTTCTTTGTATAGAACAATCTCTTTCACTTAAATGACAAACAGTGCCATACTGATCACCTGCTACTTGTATTTCAATATGTCGGGGCTCTTCTACAAATTTTTCCATGTAGATGCCATCGTTCTTAAATGATGCTGCGGCTTCAGCCTTTGCAGTATCATATGCTTTTTCCATTTCGCTTTCTTCCCAAACAATTCTCATTCCTTTACCGCCACCACCAGCTGTTGCTTTCAGTATAACAGGGTAGCCCATATCTTTAGCCAACCCTTTTGCTTCATCTACGCTTTGCAATAAACCTTCACCACCGGGTACTACAGGAACACCCGCCTTTATCATGGTTTCTTTGGCAGTGATCTTATCGCCCATGGAATTGATCATATCAGGAGTTGGTCCGATAAATTTTATTCCATGATCATTACATATTTGTGCGAATCTTGAATTTTCTGCCAAGAAACCATAGCCGGGATGTATTGCATCAGCATTAGTAATTTCGGCAGCTGCCATCAGGTGAGCTATATTAAGATAAGAATCTGAGCTTTGTGGTTTACCAATACAAACTGCTTCGTCAGCAAATTTTACATGTAAGCTATCTCTGTCGGCAGTAGAATAAACAGCAACTGTTTTAATACCCATTTCTCTTGCTGTACGAATAACTCTTAAAGCTATTTCTCCTCTATTGGCAATTAGTATTTTTTTAAACACAGAAGTAAATTAAAAATTAAAAATTAATCCCGGTAGCAATCGGGATGACTTTTTGCTTTTGAATTATTATGCAGGCTCAACAAGGAACAATGGCTGATCATATTCTACCGGAGAAGCATCTTCTATCAGCACTTTTACAATTTTGCCTTTTACTTCACTTTCAATTTCGTTGAAAAGTTTCATGGCTTCAATAATGCAAACCACTTTACCCGGTGATACCTCTGTACCTACATCGGCCAGATTTGGTTTATCTGGAGCCGATTTACGGTAAAAAGTACCAATCATCGGACTTTTAATGGTGATAGTATTAGAAGCTGGCGCTGCTGGTTTATCTGCAGCAGGCGGCAAAGCACTTGCAGGTTGGTTTGCTACAGTTTGCTGGGGTGCCTGAGTATAAACAGGTGCTTGTTGATAAGAAGAAACGATTTGTGCAACATGCTCTTCTTTTTGTTTTATAGTGACTTTAAAGTCTTTCTGTTCGATTGTTAGTTCACCAATATTCGATTTGTTGACCATCTTGATCAACTCTTGAATTTGTTTGTAGTCCATGTTTTTCAATTTAATAGACGTTTTGGTTTTAGAAAGCTGCTTACCTTTTGGTAAGGATGGCTAAGGTAATGAAATCCAAATGAGAAAGTCGATGATTTTTGCAAATTTAGCCTTGAATTGGGCAAAAATCATATAAAAATGGCCTTAAATCGGTGATTTCAGGCCATTTTTAGTCTTTTTATTATGTTATTCTTTTACTCTTTCAACGTATTCACCTGTCTTGGTGTTTACACGAATAAGTTCACCTTCATTTACAAATAAAGGAACGCCAATAGTAGCCCCAGTTTCAACGGTAGCTTGTTTCAGCGTTCTCGTTGCAGTATCGCCTCTAAGGCCCGGTTCTGTGTAAGTAATAAGTAAAACTATTTTATCAGGCAGCTCAGCTCCCAATATCTGGTCTGTTTCAGTGTTGATCAACACACCTACTTCCTGTCCTTCTTTCAAATATTGCGGAGCATCAATTGCAGATTCCTGTAAGGCCACCTGTTCAAAAGTTTCATTATCCATGAAATTGTATCCCGTATCATCTTTATACAAAAACTGGTAGGTACGCTTTTCTACTCTTACAGGGAAGATATTATCCCCTGAGTTCCAGGTTTTTTCAATAGAACGGTTGTTATCAACCCCTTTTAATTTTGCCCATACTTTAGCAGCTGCACGGGCCGTTTTGTTTTCTCCAAACTCTACGATGGTGTATAAACTGCCATCAAGGTTGATAATTAAACCACGGCTGATATCTGATGTTGTTGCCATAAATAAAAAATGTTTTAGTCTATATTAACCCTGAGCTACGCTAAAGGTTTGGGGCGGCAAAGATAAGGGAGCAGTGCCTGATGGCAAAAGGAAAAGAAAGGCTTGTTTTGAAGCCAGTACAACTGAATGTACACCTCAGTCGTCGTTTATGTCATCATTTATAATTATTTATCTTTTCTTTGAGGCCGATGAAAAAAAACATGATTCTCATATTATTGCTGGCAGTTTCATTTGTTGCTTCATCACAGGTGGATAGCATTCAACCCCCGTTTAAAAAATTTCCAACTTACCCGCCGGTAAAATTGCTGTTGCCTGATAGCAGCTCTTTTTACACAAAAGCTGACCTTCCCAAAAAGCTACCTGTAATACTGATGCTTTTCAATCCTCAATGTGAGCATTGCCAGCATGAAACCAGTGAGATCACCAAAAACATAGAAAAATTTAAAGACCTGCATATTGTAATGGTCACTTTTGCTCCTTTTGATTCAATGATGAAGTTTAGAGCACAGTATAACCTGGCATCATTCAAAAACATCGTTGTGGCACAAGACACACATTATTTTTTACCTAGCTTTTTCAATATTCGCAACCTTCCATTTCATGCATTCTATAATAAAAAGAAAGAATTAATTTCAGCCTTTGAAGGCTCATTGCCGCTTGAACGTATTCTTTCAATTTATAAAGATTGAATCAATTAAAAACATTACGCTATGAAAAGTATTGGATTATTCCTTTTAGCAACCTGTTTTGCAGCTCTAACATTTGCACAAAGTACAGAAGGCGACCCCGCCAATAATTTAAAACCAGATCTACCTGCTTTTAAATTATTATCTCTTGATAGTACTAAAGTGCAAACAAAGGAACAGCTTGCTAAAGGAAAGCCGGTAATGATTTTACTGTTTAGTCCGGATTGTGATCATTGCAAACAATTAACTGAATCCATTGTCGCTAATAAGAAAAAATTAAAAGACATTCAGGTGGTTATGAGTTCTTTTAAAAGCCTGCCGCTCATTAAGCCTTTTTATGAAGCCACGAAAGCATCCGAAATCCCGAATCTTATAATTGGAAAAGATTTCTCCTGGTATTTTTCGTCCTATTACAAGTTTCAAAAATATCCCCTCATCGCCCTTTACAACAAAAACCACCAGCTTATAAATACTTATGAGTACACGGTAGACATAAACCAAATGCTTGAAATTTTAAATAAATAAGCTAGTATTTGCTATCCGGAAAACGTCCTGTTCTCCTACCTTTGCGCCGCAAACCTGCCTGTCGGCGGACAGGTAATTCTCAATTAATAAATTATTCTTCATGAAAGTAACTGTTGTAGGTGCTGGTGCCGTAGGTGCTACCTGTGCTGATAATATTGCCCGTAAAGAGCTTTGTACTGAACTTGTTCTGCTGGATATTAAAGAAGGTATTGCTGAAGGCAAGGCGCAGGATATGATGCAAACAGCCACACTGCTTGGCTTTGATACCAAAATTACTGGTAGCACAAATGATTACACCAAAACTGCCAACAGTGATGTAGTAGTAATTACATCTGGCTTGCCCCGCAAACCCGGCATGACCCGTGAAGAACTAATTGGTGTAAATGCCGGCATCGTTAAAGGTGTTTGCGAAAATATTTTAAAGCATTCTCCCAATGCCATTATCATTGTCATCAGCAACCCGATGGATACAATGACTTATTTGGCATTGCAATCAACCGGAATTCCTAAACACAGAATTATTGGAATGGGCGGCACATTAGACAGCAGCCGTTTCAAATATCAATTAAGCCGGCATTTAGAATGCAGCCCTGCTGATTTAAATGCAGTAGTAGTTGGCGGCCATGGTGATACAACGATGATACCGCTTATTCGCCTGGCTACCTGGAACAGCACACCTGTTACTAATTTCCTGTCTGCAGAACAGCAAGAGAAAATTGTAAAAGATACAATGGTAGGCGGTGCTACATTAACTGCTTTGATCGGTACCTCTGCGTGGTATGCACCGGGTGCGGCAGGAGCAGCATTGGTTGAAGCTATTGTAAGAGATGAAAAGAAACTCTTTACCTGCTGCGTTGCATTAGATGGGGAATATGGGCAAAAAGATATTTGTCTTGGCGTTCCGGTTACAATCGGCAAAAATGGTTGGGAAAAAATTCTTGATTTTAAATTGAACGATGCAGAACAAGCAGCCTTTAATAAAAGTGCAGATGCGGTTAGAAGTATGAATGATGTGTTGAAGACCCTGTAACCCCAGCATTCAAATTATTATTTCAAAGCCGTCTCGATTAAATCGAGACGGCTTTTTCATTTTTGGTTACCAATAGTGAGCGGAGCCGAACTACGGTTCTTTGGGCTCCCAGTTGCGTCGCACTCTTGTACGTTCTGTTCACTACTGAGCTTCTCAATGTATTAGCAGCAGGTTCGCAGAAATCCACTTTCATTAAGTTCACCAAGGTGAAGCTTTGTGATATGCACTGCCGATGATTGCCGCAACGTCAAGCCCCTATTGAACAAAACCTGTTGTGTGCTTTTTAGACACCATATTGGTCTGCTATTTCGATATACTTTTCCAAAAAGCTCGGTTGTTCCCGAATTTGATGTAAACCGACTGTTTCAAATTCATCATGACCATTCTTGGTCATTACACCTAAGTATTTTAAGGCTTGATTAATTGTCTCAATACTATTATTAGCATTTGTCGTACCAGTAAAGACATTTGCATATTGATTTCCGATACCGCCAAAATAATCGGTTTGAATGATTGCAAATTGTACTTCTCTATTACCTGTAATTTTCTTGAGAATATCTGCAATTGAAGTTTCTGTAGGAAAAACAATACTATCAATATTTGTTGTTTCAAGATTACCTTGAGTCTTTAGTAGATATTGCCAACAAGCAGAATAGTAATGGTCAATATGGAACAAAGTAAGTCCGAATCCCAAATCTGTTCCTATGAGATCAAACGCCTCTGCCTCAGTTTTGTCAAACTCTCCTTTCACAATAATTGCAGTAATTGAATGTCCCATCCATTAAAGTTTTTTTTAACATAGCAAACAACGTTCGAGACTGGCGTAGTTGGAGAATTAACCAACTGCGGTACTGCCCGTTACTGAATCTAAATTTAAAAC
This sequence comes from Bacteroidia bacterium Ga0077558, assembly GCA_001464625.1. Lineage (GTDB taxonomy): Bacteria > Bacteroidota > Bacteroidia > Chitinophagales > Chitinophagaceae > JJ008. The sequence continues at coordinate 21,397 of LNFJ01000049.1, forward strand.
TAAAAGCCGAAGTTAAGAACTACAGCTTGGCTTTATTCGTCGTTGGTAACTGAAGCCTAGCGAACAAAAAGATGAGAATTTATTCGTCACCTACCGTTAACGCAAAACATCGCTGTTGAATTATCTAAAGAAGTTCCTTTGTCGTACCTCTTGAACAAGGGGGCTGTAAAGATTTGCTTCAATTTCAGCGTCCCAAAAATTCATATGATAACTACCTTCAAACCAATATTCTTCCTCTTTTTTAATTGGTCGTGGCTGAGAAAGTCCAAGTTCTGTTAAGCAGCAAACAATATCAATAATGCTAAGAAAGAATATAGCATGCTTAGAAAAAGCTGAGTGTCGCTTTGTCAAAGTGTATTCTCTTAATTTATTGATGATATCTTGAAGTTCAAAGTCTGTCATAATGTGATACAAAACGTTCGAAGCTTCGTGCAGTTGGGAAATTAACCAACTGCGGTACTGCCCGTAACTAAAATCAAATTTATAACTAAAAGCCGAAGTTTAGAACTACAGCTTGGCTTTATTCCTCGGCGGTAACTGAAGCCGAATAGAGAACAAAATTGGTGAGAATTTATTTGTTTTTTTACACGGTTCATATTGGTAGCTGTACTTATAATCTACATTGGAATATGTTTATAATATTCATATAACGGTATCCTTTCCCTTTTGGAGCCTTAATTGTATAGATTTTGTGCAGTTTAGCAGCATATATATCTGACTTCTTGAGTCGAACTCTATGGCCTGATTCATCTTTGCAATTCTTGAAATAAGGTTTGAGCTTATGTAACATAGCCTTTGGCCAAAGTAATTCATAAAATCTTAGCCCGTCAATAACAAACAAGATGCTGTCTTCGTATATTTTTGTTGCTGTGGAGGAGCTATCAATAATGAGCTTTAGGGTATCGTTCTCAGATTTCCATGAACCATAATATTTTTCATCAAAGCATAGGCTTTTAAAAGTGAATACAAATGTGTAATTACACTTCAAATCTAATGAGTTTGTCAATTTGCCGTGAGTTGTGGAATCATTTTGATAATGTCCTTCTTTTGGATGCTGCGCATTCACTTCCGGAATAAAGAATATTATGAAAATAAGAATAATGAAATTTCGCATTGAGAACGATTTATTGCAGCCAACGGCACGCCTTAGCGATGTGTCTGTATTTAAAAATTGTCAGCCCGTAACCACTGCTAAATTTATAAAATAAAAGCCGAAGTTTAGGCAAAGTTGCGTACCCGTAACTAAAACAAATTGAAGATATATTTGGGAAAATGTGTTGGCCATTAGCGGTTTTCTTTACAGGTTCAGGAGGCTCCTGCGGAGCCCGGCTACCAATTTACAATTTTCTATAAACAGGTGGCCCGTATGGGGCAAACACCCACTACAAAAAATATCAACCCTCACCCAAATCTACCGCATGTTATGGTAAAACTGCTCAATTACGTTCTTTCATTTCCCAATCAGGTAACAGCACCGAAACAGCTTACCTTCAAAATCAAAAGGCGTAGTTGCTTTTGTAATATCTTTTATCGCAGCAGAATTTATTGCGGTAATATACAGTTCAAATTTTCTAAAGTTGGTACTAAAGTAAAGGGCACCTCCTTTCTTTAAAGCTTTTATACAATCATTTATCAATTCCACATGATCCCGTTGTATATCTAAAATATCTTCCATCCGCTTGCTATTGCTGAATGTGGGCGGGTCCATAATAATAATATCAAAATAATCAGCAGTTAAAGTTTTGAGATACTGTTTCACATCGGCATGAATAAATTGGTACTTTACCTCATCCAAATAATCATTCAGTTTTAAATTCCGCTCAGCCCATCCCAGGTATGTTTTGGACAGATCAACTGTTACCACCTCATCAGCACCACCTGCAGCTGCATATACAGAAAACGATCCGGTGTAAGCAAACAGGTTCAATACTTTTTTTCCTTCGCAATGATCCTTCACCATTTGCCTTGTAATGCGATGATCAAGAAATAATCCGGTATCTAAATAATCACTAAGGTTCACCAAAAATTTCAACCCGTTTTCTTCAACGGCAAATTCATGTTGCACTTCATCATACTTCTGGTACTGCCCCAAGCGGCCGGGTTTTCGTTGCCGGAGTTTTAAAAATATATTCTCCTTCTCTATCCTTGTAATTTCCGAAATAATGGCGAGGCTTTTTTCTATCCAGCTATCATGTTCCTCCTCCATCATCCCATGCCGGCGTTTATATTCCGCCACATATAATTTATCGCCATATACTTCAATACAAAAAGGAAATTCCGGCAAGTCATGATCATATATCCGGTAACAGCTTATCCCCTGCCGCTTGGCCTGCTTGCTGATGTGCCGCCACACTTTTGTGAGCCGGTTATGTAGCATCAAAAATTTCTCTTCTGTCATCCGCCAATTTTTAACGAAATTAGCTGTTCCTTTTATGTATGCAATCGTTGATATAGAAACTACCGGAAGTTATGCTGCGGCCAACGGCATTACAGAGATATCTATTCATGTTTTTGATGGAGATAAAGTGATTCAAAAATTTGAAACGTTGATCAACCCGGAACAACCTATACCCTATTACATACAATCTATGACGGGCATTACAGATGATATGGTGGCCAAAGCTCCTTTGTTTGCTGATGTTGCTGAGGAAATATACAACCACCTAAACGGTAAAATATTTGTTGCCCACAATGTAAATTTTGATTACTCTTTTATCAATGCACACTTAAAGGAAGCCGGATTTAATCTTGAGAGCAAAAAACTTTGCACGGTTAGACTAAGTCGCAAAATTTTTCCGGGTTTTCCATCATACAGTCTTGGCAATCTTTGTCAATCCTTGGACATTCGTATTACCGACCGTCATCGGGCCGGTGGAGATACAGCAGCTACAGTTGAAGTATTTCGTTTGTTATTACAAAACGACAAAGAACAACATATTCAGAAAAGTTTATTAAAGAATTCCAAAGAATCAACCTTACCTCCGAATGTTCCGAAAGAACATTTTGACCAATTGCCGTACACACCGGGAGTTTATTTTTTTCATAACGAAAAAGGCAAAGTGGTTTATGTTGGAAAAGCGAATAATATCCGCTACCGGGTGAATAGTCATTTTAGTAACAATTCCGATAGCAGGCAAAAGCAAAATTTTCTGAAACATATTCATGCTATCAGTTACCAATCTTGCGGCACAGAATTAATGGCCTGTATACTAGAATCAACAGAAATAAAAAAAAGATGGCCCGTTTTCAATTCTTCGCAAAAAAGATGGGAAGATGTGTACGGTATTTTTTTATATGAAGATCAAAATGGTTACTTACGATTAGCCATTGATAAAAACAGGAAACGATTACACCCGGTATATACTTTTCATTACCTGGTAGATGGACATGCTATCATCAGAAAATTAATAAAGGACTTTGACCTTTGTCCTAAATTATGCTTCCTTCAAAAAGATCCCGGTAGATGTGATGGCGTTAACGAAGGTTATTGCCAGGCCGCCTGCGAACAAAAAGAACAAGCTGAATTTTATAATAAACGGGTGCGACAAGCTTGTGAGTTTCTTAGAACCCAACCAACTTTTGCTATTGTTGACAAGGGATTGAACGGAGAAGATCAATCCTGCATATTAGTTTGCGAAGGTATATTTTATGGCATGGGCTATATACCTGCTGATGCACAAATAACAAATCCTGATTCACTAAAAGACTACCTGACATCGTATAAAGAAAATAGTTTTATCCGCAATCTTATTCATGGGTATGCTGCGAGATTTCCGGCAAAAGTGATTCGGTTTAGTACAGAACTTGTGGTTAATCAACCCACTCAAAATTTTCTGTAAACGGACCGGTTTTAAACTTATCAATTTCTTCTTGTGGCAAAACTACTAACTTTCTTGTTACACCATTCATCCATGCAATATCTACTGTCAAAATAGCTGATATTGTTTCCGGGTTCTTCATGATTTCATGCTGAATAGTAAAACGGGAAAAATCTCTTTTCGCTTTTAATAATTTCAGATTAATAGTTACCGGATCACCGGGTCTGATTTCTCTTCTAAAAATGCATTCTTCTCTAAAAATAATTGGGCCGATTTGTAATTCATACATACGTTTCCAGCTTAGCCCTTCTTTTTCAAGATATGCAACCCTGCACATAGCACCCCAGTCGTAATAAACTGAGTGCCGCAGGTGAAAATTCGGGTCTAAATCTGACCATCTTACCTGTACAGGAAAAGCAAAACCATCCATAAAGCGTAAATTTTAAGGCTAAATTAAACGATTGATGAAGCCGAAGTCCTTTTCAACCTGTATTTTTGTCAACTTAAATTTTTTATATGAAGTTACTATTATCGTTTGCCGTACTATTTTTTACCGTTACACTACAAGCACAAACAGGTACTACTAAACCTGCTACAAAGCCTGTTGCCAAACCTGTTGCAAAGGCTCCTGCTCCGGTTTTAAAAAATATGTATGACTCTGTTAGCTATGCTGCAGGTGTAAGTGTTGCTAACTTTTACAAACAGCAAGGAATAACTAAGTTAAATACCGCTATGGTGTCCAAAGCTGTAAATGACATTCTTGGTGGCAAGAAGCCATTATTAGATGATCAGGCATGCAACAATGTAATGAATAGTTATATGGCTAAAATTCAATCTGAAAAATCAAAACCTACTATTGAAGCAGGGCAGAAGTTTTTAGCACAAAATAAATTGCGCCCATCTGTAAAAACAACTACAAGTGGTTTACAATACGAAGTGATTACAGAAGGCACAGGAATAAAGCCAACCCCGGTAGACACTTTCGTTGTGAATTACAGAGGCACCTATATTAATGGAGAAGAATTTGATGCTTCAAGCAGACGAGGCGAGCCACTAAAATATGGTATGAGCCAGGTGATTCCGGGATGGACAGAGGGTTTACAATTAATGGCAGTAGGGTCAAAATATAAATTTTTTATCCCTTATAATATTGCATACGGAGCTTACGACTATAATGGAATTCCCGGAGGCTCTACACTTATTTTTGAAATTGAGTTGCTTGACGTGAAGAAGAAACAGTAAAACATACAAATCGTTTCCATTATAAAAAAGGGTATAGCAAAAACTATCCCTTTTTTATTCGCCAATTTTTTCCTTTGCCCAGTTTAGTGCTTTGTTGAATTGTTCCTTCTCAGTAAGATTAGTATTATCAAGCTCCAGGGCATCTTTTGCTTTCCTAAGTGGACTTACCTCCCGGTTGCTGTCTATATAATCCCGCATCTCCAAATTATCTTTTACTTCTTCAACAGTTATATTGGGGTTCTTTTCATAAAGTTCTTTAAAACGGCGTTGCACCCTAATGGCATTATCAGCCGTCATAAAAATTTTAAGCTCCGCTTTCGGAAAAACCACTGTGCCAATGTCTCTTCCATCCATTACTATCCCCTTTTTTGTTCCCATTTTTTGTTGTTGTGCTACTGCAAATTCTCTCACCTCTTTAATAGCAGCCACATCACTCACTTTTTCAGCAATCAAAAGGTCACGGATGACATACTCAACATTTTCCCCATTAAGGTGCATTTCACTGTTATTGCTATTAGGGTTAAAGACGAATTCCAGGTTAATGCTTTTCAACGCATCTTTTACTTCTTTTTTTTCTGCCCAGTCAATATTATTTCGCAAAAAGTATAATGTAATAGCCCGGTACATGGCGCCGCTATCTACATATAAATAGCCAAGCTTTTGAGAAAGCTGTTTGGCCAAGGTGCTTTTACCGCAACTGGACCAACCATCAATTGTTATTACAATCTTTTTTGCCATTCAGAACAAAAATACGACTGCTGTAGCACACTTTAAATGTAACAGGATAAATCTCCAATAAAAAAACCCCATCTCTTTTAAAATGAGACGGGGTTCATATTCTTATTCAGCTTTTATGCCTTTGATTTTTCTTCTGTTTGGGATTTAAAAGAAAACTTCAACTTACCATTCTCTTTATCCTCATCTGCTTCCAATACATCACCTGCTTTTACATTCAAGTTGAGTATTTCCTCTGCAAGCGGATCTTCCAGATATTTCTGAATCGCCCTGTGTAAAGGCCTTGCACCAAACTGCTGATCGTAACCTTTGTCCGCCAGAAATGATTTTGCAGCTTCTGTTAACTCAAGACTAAAGCCAAGTGTTGACAATCTCTTTGTCACCCCTTTCATCAAAATATCAATAATGTTGAAGATGTTATCCTTTGTAAGACTGTTAAAGATTATTACATCATCAATACGATTCAAAAACTCCGGTGAAAAAGTACGTTTCAATGCCTTTTCAATTACAGCCTTATTATTCTCTTCCTGGTTTTCAGTACGGGATTGTGTAGCAAATCCCACACCATCGCCAAAGTCTTTCAATTGGCGAGCCCCTATGTTTGAAGTCATAATGATCAAACTGTTTTTGAAATCCACTTTACGTCCGAGTCCGTCCGTCAATTGGCCATCATCTAATACCTGTAATAAAATATTATAAATGTCCGGATGAGCTTTTTCAATTTCATCCAATAGAATTACACTGTATGGTTTACGACGAACTTTTTCGGTAAGCTGTCCTCCTTCTTCATATCCTACATAGCCGGGAGGTGCACCTACTAAACGGCTTACCTGAGTCGAACATATATCGGGCAAGAGACCTGGCCAACTCTGTTTTACCAACTCCAGTTGGACCAAGAAATATAAATGACCCAATCGGTTTTTTCGGATCTTTTAATCCTACTCTATTTCGTTGAATTGCTTTTACAACTTTCAGGATTGCGTCGTTCTGACCAACAACCATTCCCTGCATATCATCGGCCATTCTCCTCAACTTCTCAGTTTCTGCCTGCACCATACGTTTTACCGGGATACCAGTCATCATACTCACTACTTCAGCAATATCTTCTTCCCCAATCGGGAAACGCTTATGCTTGCTTTCTTCTTCCCATTCGTTTTTGGCTTTCTCCAAATCTTCCTGTAATCGTTTTTCAGTATCTCTAAGCGAAGCCGCTTCTTCAAACTTCTGACTTTTGACTACTTTATTTTTTTCATTCTTAACATCTTCAATTTTTCCTTCCAGGTCAACTATGTTTTGAGGAACATTGATATTTTTCAAATGTACTCTTGCACCCACTTCATCCATCACATCAATCGCCTTGTCGGGGAGTAATCTGTCGGTAACATAGCGATCACTCAATTTTACACAAGCATCAATTGCTTCCTGATCATAATTCACATTGTGATAATCTTCGTATTTAGATTTGATATTATTCAAGATCTGAATCGTATCATCTACACTTGGCGGTTCTACCATTACCTTTTGAAAACGACGATCCAAAGCACCATCTTTTTCAATATACATTCTGTATTCATCTAATGTAGAAGCACCTATACATTGAAGTTCTCCTCTTGCCAATGCTGGTTTGAATATATTACTTGCATCCAAAGAACCACTGGCACCACCAGCACCGACTATTGTATGAAGCTCATCAATGAATAGGATCACATCACGGTTTTTCTCCAGTTCATTCATAATGGCTTTCATCCTTTCTTCAAACTGGCCACGGTATTTAGTACCGGCAACTAATGCAGCAAGGTCCAAAGAGATAACCCGTTTATCAAACAGCACTCTTGAAACTTTTCGCTGAACGATACGCAATGCCAATCCTTCTACTATAGCAGTTTTACCCACACCAGGCTCACCAATTAAAATCGGGTTATTCTTTTTACGTCGGGAAAGAATTTGAGAAACTCTTTCAATTTCAGATTCACGGCCAACGATTGGATCTAATGCACCCAATTCGGCCATTTTAGTAATATCCCTGCCGAAATTATCTAATACAGGTGTCTTACTTTTTGTTGCACCTTGTTTAGCGCCGCCTTTTTGCTGAGAATATTTTTTTTCTTCATCAAAGTCATCTTCATTCTCATCCTGAAATTCGGCTCGGGGATCATTTGATTTTACAATCCCCAACTCTTGTCTGAAAAGATCGTAATCCACGTCAAATTGATTTAAAATTTGTGTTGCAATATTTTCTTTGTTCTTTAAAATAGAAAGCATCAGGTGTTCTGTTTCAACGGTTGCACTTTTCAATGCTTTAGCTTCCAGTACAGTTACCCTGATCACTTTTTCTGCTTGCTTGGTAAGCGGCAGACTATTTATATTGGCAATATTCTTACCAGTTTTATCTTTTACTGCGAGTTCTATTTCCTTTCGTAATTCATAGAGGTCAACATTAAAGCTTTTGAGTATGCGAACAGCGGTGTTATCCCCTTCCCGAATGAGACCGAGTAAGAGATGTTCTGTGCCGATGAAATCATTTCCCAAACGCAATGCTTCTTCCCTGCTAAACGAAATAATTTCTTTGACTTGAGTAGAAAAATTATTATCCATATTAAGATAATTGGTTGTTATACAATATTAAATGTTGATAATTTAAGTTGTTGGGGGAAGACAATTTTAGCACTTTTCTGGGTATTTTAATGTCGCCCGATTCAAACAAATTAACTTCTGCACTAATGCAAGTCAAAACGGATACCAAAGAGAAATTTCATGCCATCACAGTTGATGAGCCAGTTCTCTCTGCTACTATGACAGATGAACTGGGTGATTGTTTGTTGGCCTACCTGCAAAATGACGTTAAAAATGTAGTATTGATTGCAAAGCCTATTGGGAAAATTGATATGCCCGCTGCTGAAAAACTGGTGCAAATACAACAAGAATTTTATGAGAATAATGCCTCTTTTGTTATTTGCGAGCTACAAAAACCGGTAGAAGATTTTTTGGACGAAAATGAACTTTTGGAAATGATGAATGTAACGCCAACCGAAAGCGAAGCCTGGGATATTGTACAAATGGAAGAGATAGAACGGGAGTTTTTAAATGATGAAGAATAATTGTGTAAGACCAGGCAGCATTTAGTTTTCCTTTACCGTCTTTACTCTTTTCAATAATACAGCAAAATCGTAGATTGTCACATGTTTGCAGTTACCATACT
>LNFJ01000050.1 GCA_001464625.1 Bacteroidia bacterium Ga0077558
GATTCATAGGTTACAAACTTACAACCTCTTTTGTGTTATGATTTATGAGAGTGGTAAAACCTTTACTGAAAATAGTAACTAAAGCAGCTTCACTTTAAACTTACCTGTATTAATAGAAGTGCCACCTGAAGTTGCCCGATAACCAAAGCCAAAAAAACTTCCTGTAATCATTCGGTCGTTATGGGTATAACTTTCAATTGTCACTGTAAATGGTGATTGCTGCCGGTTCATATAAATGTAGGTGTTGGCAACATTGTCGTAATAATAAAAAGCAGAGCGGCTGTAGGTTATATTATATACATCCCTGTTTAATCGGACGGTGTCAAGTATTATTGTCATAATAATTCCGGTATCGATAGAGCAGGCTGATGGTCCAAAAAAAGTGAAGCCAGTTCTGGTAGGATTTGCAATGGCCGTATCTATTATGCCGCAGCGAAGCAAGCCATTGTCGCTAAAGCTCCATTTATTTTCTTGAAAATTTGTATTAGTAATACAGGAGGGGCATATGTATGGCTGGCTAACACCTGGAATATTTGTAGTGTCATTAGCTGTTGATATAGGTGAGCCTTCATAGCTATACTCCTTTGCACAACTTGTATATATAAGGATAAGCAAAAGTGCAGGAACACTGTTTCTTAGTATGAATACACAAAACCTCATAATTAATTTATAAAAAACGAATCTTTACGAAAATGTTGATTCTGCTTTTAAATTTCTTGTAAGCTACGGCAATTCCAAAATATCCCGACTATTACTATCATTTGGCTATTTTCTGCTTTTTACTTCATCAAATCTCTCATCATAATCCTTTCGGATAGTTCCCATCATTCTGTCCCAGAATAGAAAATACAAACCATAGTTGCCTTTAAAATACTGGTGATGCATATTATGGTTTACTGAAGTGTTAATCCACTTTCCAATCCAATGCCGGCTAAACCCTTTGGGATAAAGTTCCCAACCAAGGTGGCCATACACATTATAGATTATCATAAATAAAAAGAAGAACAGTAAATGAAAAAGATGAACGGGAATAGTAAAAACAAAGACCAAAAAAATTCCTGCCTCTACAATAGCTTCCAGCGGGTGAAAAGCATAGGCTGCAAACGGACTGGGATTGGTTGACTTATGATGAATAAGATGTACTAATTTAAAAACTGAAGGATGGTGCATCAACCTGTGCATCCAGTAAAAGTAAGTGTCATGCATAATTGCCATCAATGGGAAAGCAAGAATAAAATATAGATTTCCATACTGATTAATGTCTTTATAAAATTTTGTATACTTAGCCAGCTCCGGGCTACCCAACACCAATGCCGGAATAAATGCCATTATAAAAACAGTAGCAATAGAGAAGCCGATTTCTCTTGCATAGTCTATCGCTTTTGGAAAACGCTGCTGAATTTTTTTAGATTGAACAATGCGCCTGAATAATACATACCAAATAATAAAGGCAATACTGGCTATCAGCAAATAGCGGCTACCAATAATCAATACATCTTGAAAATAAAAAGACCAGTTCATAATTTATGTTTAATGAGCTTCCAGCCAGTTGTTGCCTTCTCCGCATTCAGCAATCACCGGCACTTTATGCGGCAGCAACATGGCAGATTGCATACATTCAATTATCAATGGCTTCAGTTCTTTTACTTCTGATTTTAATGCATCAAAAACTAATTCATCATGCACCTGCAATAGCATTTTGCTTTTCATCTTTTCTTTCTTCATTGCGGCATGTACTTTTTGCATGGCTAGTTTTATCATGTCAGCCGCAGTTCCTTGTATAGGAGAGTTGATGGCATTTCGTTCTGCGAAACCACGAACAGTGAAGTTGGCGGAATTAATATCCCTTAGCCAACGCTTTCTTCCCATCAATGTTTCTACATAACCATTTTCCCTGGCGAAGTTGATAGTATCATCCATATACTTCTGAATACCCGGAAATTCTTTTTTATAATTATCAATGATTTCTTTTGCTTCTGTTCTGCTGATACCAAGATTATCAGCTAAGCCAAATGCACCTTGTCCGTAGATAATACCAAAGTTTACACTCTTGGCTTTGTAACGCATTTCTTTGGTTACTTCTTTTTCATCAATATTATATACTCTGGCGGCAGTAGCTGTGTGTATATCTGTTCCATCCTGAAATGCTTGGCACATGTTTTTATCGCCGCTGATGGAAGCTACAATTCTTAATTCTATTTGCGAATAGTCTGCAGATAATAAAATATAATTATTATCTCTCGGTACAAATGCTTTGCGTACTTCTTTGCCTCTTTCTGTTCTTACGGGGATGTTTTGTAAATTGGGATTATTGCTTTGTAATCTTCCGGTTACCGCTACAGCCTGCCCATATGAAGTATGTACTCTTCCAGTTTTACGATTGATCAGTTGTGGTAATGCATCAACATAGGTTGATTTTAATTTTGTTAACTCCCGGAAAATTAAAATGTCCTCTACGATCTGGTGCCCTTTTGCTGCGAGCTTCAATAATACATCTTCACCTGTTTGATATTGGCCTGTTTTTGTTTTCTTGGCAGAAGAATCCAGTTTCAGTTTGTCAAATAATACTTCACCTAATTGTTTTGGTGAAGCAAGATTAAAACGTACACCTGCTTGCTTGTACACACTCTCTTCTGCTGTCTTAGCATCTTTTTCTAATTCTTTGGAATAACTGTTCAGGAAGTCGGTATCTACTTTTATACCTTCAAACTCCATGTCCACGAGCACTTTTACCAAAGGATTTTCTACTTCATTAAATACTTTTTCTACTTCTTTGCTTTTTAGTAACGGAACAAATGTATTTTTCAGTTGGAGTGTTATGTCTGCATCTTCCCCGGCGTATTCTTTTATCTTTTCAATCTCTACATCTCTCATGTTGCCCTGCGACTTTCCTTTTTTACCTATCAATTCTTCAATAGAAACAGGTTCGTATCCTAAGAAGCGTTCGCTAAGTGCATCCATACTTCTTTTCCCATCCGGCTCTATTACATAATGCGCCAGCATGGTGTCAAAAATATTTCCGGCCAGTTCGATGCCGTACCATTTCAATACCAGCATATCGTATTTGGTATTTTGGCCTATCCATGTTTTGTTTTTATCAGCAAACAAGGGCTCAAATTGTGCTAATATCTCTTTTGTTCTTTCCTGATCCGCAGGACAAGGAACATAAAATGCTTCGCCGGGTTTTACAGCAAAGCTTAAACCTACCAACTCAGCATCATTCGCATCAATGCCGGTTGTTTCAGAATCAAAACAAATTTCAGTATGCTTTTGTAAATCAGTCACTAATTTCTTAATAGCAGCATCACCTTCTATTGATTCATAATTATGTGCTGTGTTGTTAATATTTTTATCAACTAGCAAAGCTGGCTCATCATCGTCGTTACGTATAGGTTCTGCTTTTATGGGTTCTGGCTCAATGATATTCCCAAACAGATCTGTTTGTATTCCCTGCGGAATCTCTTTTTCCACTACTCCTTTTGATCCGGTAGCAATAGAAAAATCTTCACCTAATAATCGTTTTCCTAATGTTTTAAATTCCAGGTCCGCAAAAACCTCTTTCAGTTTTTCCTTATCCCAATCTTTGAGTTTATAATCTTCTTCATGAAATTCAACCGGTACATTCGTAATGATCGTTGCTAATTTTTTAGAAAGAATAGCCATGTCCTTTCCTTTCTTCACTTTTTCACCCATCGCACCTTTTATCTTGTCTGCATTCGCTAAAGTATTTTCAAGCGAACCGTATTCTGCTAAAAATTTAGCGGCCGTTTTTTCACCTACACCTGGTATACCCGGAATATTATCAACTGCATCACCCATCATGCCCAACATATCTATCACTTGCATTACATCTTTTATATTCCACTTGGCACATATTTCTTCCGGCCCTAATATTTCTGCATCATTTCCCTGGTAGGCGGGTTTGTAAATTTTTATTTTTTCAGAAACAAGTTGACCATAGTCTTTATCTGGAGTAACCATGTATACTTCATACCCTGCTTTTTCAGCCTGCTTGCTAAGCGTTCCAATCACATCATCTGCCTCATAACCATCAACAGCAATTACAGGAATATTAAAGCCTTCAATTATTTTTTTAATATCCGGCACAGCGGCACTTATATCTTCCGGTGTTTCTTGCCGGTTAGCTTTATAATCTGCAAAATCGGTATGGCGTTCCGTGGGTGCCGAAGTATCAAAACAGACAGCCATATGCGATGGCTTTTGTTTATTTATTAATTCAACCAACGCATTGGTGAAACCAAATTGTGCATTGGTGTTTTTGCCTTTAGAAGTTATGCGGGGACTGCGGATAAGGGCATAGTAAGCTCTGAAAACGAGAGCAAATGCATCCAAAAGAAAGACTTTTTTTTCCATGCTGCTAAGGTAAAGATTTCACCTTAGCGATTTTAAAGCAAAAAGCCCTTCCTGCGGGTGCAAGAAGGGCTGGTTTATTACAACTGCTTTGGGTTTAATTAATAGAAAGTTTCAATGCTGTATTACCTTCTTCTTCTTTAGTGGCAACAGGTTTAATAGCCGTAGACAGATCAGACTTTTGTCCATTTTGTTGTGGATTGTCAACTAACACGGTGCCGCTAAAAGCTGCTGTATTTTGCTGACTGGCTGTTTGGGTCATACCCGGAACACCTGTTTTATCCTTGTGGATGAAATTCAGGTATAAAGCGAAGAACAAAAGGTTGAAGGCAAAAAAGTTGGCAATTTTACGAACTCTTCTTTTCATAAATAGTGGATTTATTGGATTTTAAAAATTTGGTTTCACAGATATTCTATTGCTAAGATATAGCTGCGATTGTGTGTGTGCAAGAACAAGTATAATGTAAATGATAAAATCGGGCACAAATACTTTGGTGGGATTCGTAAAACTACGAGAGGCTAGTTCTTCATTTCCGTAAGCTTCTTCTGAAGTAGGAACATTTCATCTCTTAAGCGGGCAGCTTCCATAAAATCCAAGTCTCTGGCCGCCTTCTCCATTTCCTTTTTAATCTTAGTAATGGCTTTTTCCGCCTGAGGGATGGTTTTATATTCAGCTTGCTCTTCCGCAGCCAGTGTTATCATATCCATTTCATTTGGAATGGCGTAAGGATTCTTTTCATCGAAGCCTTTAATATCTAATACTGATGTTTGGGCAAATACATCTTTAGTGGATTTGATGATTGTTGTTGGAGTAATGCCATGCTCAATATTCCAGGCAATTTGTTTTTCACGACGGCGGGTGGTTTCATCAATTGTTTTCTGCATGCTGTCGGTAATCTTATCGGCATAGAAGATAACAAGCCCATCCACATTACGGGCTGCTCTGCCTGCCGTTTGCGTTAATGATTTCTCATTGCGCAAAAAACCTTCTTTATCGGCATCCAGTATTGCCACTAATGAAACTTCCGGCAGATCCAATCCTTCACGAAGCAGGTTCACACCTACTAGTACATCTATAACACCTAAACGAAGCTCCCGTAAAATCTCAACCCTGTCTAAAGTATGTACCTCGCTGTGTATGTATTTCGATTTGATGTTGATGCGATGCAGATATTTGTCCATTTCTTCTGCCATACGTTTGGTAAGAGTTGTCACCAAAACTCTATCCCCTTTTTTAATTCGTTTATCAATTTCATCTAACAGGTCATCTATCTGGTTTACGCTGGGGCGGATTTCTATAGGCGGATCTAATAAACCTGTAGGTCGCACCACCTGTTCTACCACTACGCCACCACATTTCTCCAATTCATAATCATCCGGTGTTGCTGATACATAAATGGTTTGATTGGTGAGTGACTCAAATTCATGAAAATTCAGCGGACGGTTATCTAATGCGGAGGGTAAACGAAAACCATAATCAACTAAAATGAGTTTCCTGCTTCTATCACCACCATACATACCGCTAACCTGTGGAATGGTTTGATGGCTTTCATCTACTACTAGCAAAAAATCTTTCGGAAAATAATCTAATAAGCAGAAAGGACGGGTGCCGGGTTTTCTTCTGTCGAAGAAACGGGAATAGTTTTCGATACCGTTGCAATAGCCCAACTCTCTTATCATTTCAATATCATAATTCACTCGTTCACTCAATCGTTGCGCCTCAATATATTTTCCTTCTTTCTTAAAGTATTCAACCTGTGCAGCCATTTCATCCTGCATTTCATATAATACCTGTTGGAGAATATCTTTTGGAGCCACATATAAATTAGCCGGAAAGATGGCGGCATTCTCCATCTTTGCTATTCGTTTGCTGGTAATAACATCTATGCTTTCTATTTCTTCTATCTCATCTCCAAAGAAAGTAATGCGATAGCCATAATCAACATACGGAAGATTAATATCAACCGTGTCTCCTTTTACCCGGAATGTTCCCCGGTTAAAATCAATTGTAGTTCTGTTATAGGTTGAATTAACTAATGAATGAAGAAAAGCCTGGCGGGAAATTGTCTGCCCTTTATTAATACGGATAATTCCGTTTTCATAATCGGTAGGATTTCCCATACCATAAATACAGCTAACGGAAGCTACTACAATAATATCTCTTCGTCCGCTTAGTAAGCTTGACGTAGCTCTTAACCGAAGTTTATCCAGTTCATCATTAATGCTTAGATCTTTTTCAATGTACACATCACTAACCGGCATATATGCTTCCGGTTGGTAGTAATCGTAATAAGAAACAAAATATTCAACAGCATTATCAGGAAAAAATTGCCGAAACTCCCCATAGAGTTGCGCCACCAATGTTTTGTTATGTGTTAAAACTAAGGTTGGCCGTTGTACATTTTGAATTACGTTCGCAATAGTAAAAGTTTTTCCGCTTCCTGTTACCCCTAACAATGTCTGATATTTTTCTCCTTCAATCAATCCTTCAGTCAGTTGACGAATTGCATCAGGCTGATCACCAGCCGGGGAAAAAGGATTTTGAAGTGTGAATGCCATTGTCTTGCAATTTAGCAAATGTGTAGGTGAAAAAATAAAAGCCCTTCCATTGTGGAGGGGCTTTTTATAAAAAAAATTATTGTTTGTTTAGAACTGTACAGCAACAGCAACTGTAGGCTTTTCCGCCACTTTACCAGCATCAATAGCCTGACCAGTAATACCAAAATCTTTCAACTTAATACCAAAAGTAGAAGTTGCAGATACAGCACCGCCTTTTACGGTAACTTTTGCAGGCGCATTAATTGGTTGTGATATACCTTTTACAGTTATATTGCCGGATACTTCAACATCATAAGTGCCATCTTTATCAAACTTGATTTTACTTAGCTTGTCAATTTTACCGACAAAAGTAAATTTTGGAAACGATGCAGAGTTCATCCATTTTTCACCATTGAAGTGATCCTGGATCATTGCATTTGTGAAAGAGAAATTATTTACAGCAGCTTCAAATGCCACGGCACCGGTTGTTTTATCCAATGAAGCAATTACAGCTTTATTCTCTGCTTTTGGTAAAGCATCTTTTGGTGTTGTTGCATCAAATGTTACAACAGCTGAAGTTGTTGTTAGCTTTTGTGCCATCGCACCGGCTGTAATGGCGATGAAAGAAAGAAATAGAATAGATTTTTTCATTTTTACTTGTGTTTTTATTTTTTATTGAATGTTGCTCTTTTAAAACTAATTGAGGTGGTGCTTAAAATTTCACTGAAAATACTCCCACTACAAACGCCCTTTAATGAAACCGGATCACCACTTTTTATATTTTTTATCTGCTCTATTTCTTTTTTCTCCAAAGAGAAAATAATATAGGATCCAGTACTGTCTTCAAACTTAATCGTACTGGTAGAATCGGCCAACAGATCAACTGCAGAAACGTTTCCGTTTACAACCATTGTTTTATCAAGGTATTTTTTATTGGAAGCAGTATCATTCGCAATAAATTCTTTTAGAAGGTCTGTTGCAGTTAACGTATACTCTGCTTTTACATTTTCAGTAGCAGTATGGGTTTCATTCATGATATAATTTTCACCCATCTTATAAGAAGCAAAAGCAAATACTGGTCCTAACAATAGCCAAACAATTTTTGAGCCAATGTTTTTAACAGGAAAGGCAGTAATAATAAGTCCTGCTGCACCCAATGCCTGTAAATAAATACCAGATTTTAACATGCCGAAAAGATCAGTACCTACACCAAGTTCAAGTAATGTATTGGTGAACAGAATATAAACCGTTACAAGGGAAAGAGATAAAGCACCGGCAATAAAAGAAAGAAGAACTGTTTTCTTTTTCAAAAACCCCAACACCATTATCAGAATAGCCAATATGGGGATCAACCAAAAAACAGAAAACAGAAAACTGAATTGCGGAAAGGGATTCGCTAACCCAAATTTTTCTCCAGAGGTTTTAAAAAAATCACCAAGTGGCAGGGAGAAACCACTAATGGTATTACCATCCCAGTTTACCCAAAACATAAAGAAGGATGCAAGCTGCACTACTACAAAAAATGCAGTTAGCCCTTTCAATAACTCTGGTGAATTCTTTTTTTGTGATGTCATAACAACTAAAATAACGAAGCTTGTTTCGCTAAGGTTGCGAACAAGGAAACAAATATACAATGTTTAAACATTGAATATAGCAAAACACTTTAATTTTTTGTGAATAAATGAAAAACCCTTCTGCGGCTGCAAAAGGGTTTACTGACTAACCCATCTTAAATTCTTGATACATATACAGTTAAGAAGCCTGCATTTCTTTTATTTTCTCTCGGATCTTACCTTCTATTTCATTGGCCAGTTCAGGATTATCAACCATCAATTGTTTTACAGAATCCCGGCCCTGTCCTAATTTGTCATTGTTATAGCTGTACCAGCTACCGCTTTTCTGAACGATTCCCAGTTCTGTACCCATATCCACTATTTCACCTGTTTTAGAAATACCTTCTCCAAAGATGATATCAAACTCAGCCGCACGGAAAGGAGGAGCTACTTTATTCTTTACCACTTTTACTTTTACGTGGTTGCCTATTGCTTCATCCCCATCTTTTACCTGCGTCATTCTACGGATATCCAAACGAACAGAAGCATAAAATTTCAAGGCATTACCACCCGTAGTAGTTTCTGGATTACCAAACATTACTCCTATTTTTTCACGAAGCTGGTTGATGAAAATGCAGATGGTATTTGTTTTGGAAATAGTGGCCGTCAATTTTCTTAATGCCTGGCTCATCAATCTTGCATGCAATCCCATTTTGCTATCACCCATTTCGCCTTCCAATTCACTCTTAGGAACTAAAGCTGCTACAGAGTCGATCACCACTACATCCAATGCACCAGAAAGAATTAAGCGGTCAGCAATTTCTAGAGCTTGTTCGCCATAATCAGGTTGAGATATCAAAAGATTGTCAACATCAACACCTAATTTTTTTGCATAAGAGCTATCAAAAGCATGTTCTGCATCTATAAATGCACACATGCCGCCTTTTTTCTGTGCTTCAGCTATTACATGTGTAGCAATGGTTGTTTTACCAGACGATTCTGGTCCGTATATTTCAATGACCCTTCCTCTTGGAAGACCACCAATACCAAGAGCAACATCTAAACCGATAGAACCGGTAGAAATTACCTCTTGCATGGTTTCGGCTTTGTCGCCCAGCATCATTACGCTGCCTTTGCCGTAGTCCTTTTCCAGCTTATCCATTGTAAGCTTAAGGGCTTTAAATTTTTCACTTTGTGTGTTTGATGTGTCGGTGGTTTTGTCTGTCTTTGCCATGGGTTAATTTTTTGTTTTGCGTATTGTAAGTCAGAAAATCCTGACCAGCTTCAAAACTAAATGATTTAGTAATTCAAAACTAATTTTTTGGGGATTTTTTTGAGAATCTTTATTTTGGATAACATCTGCAGGTATTAATGTACATTTCAATTATGCGATTCATTTTTTTATTAACGCTTATTGTGGTGGGTCTCTCCTCCTTAAGTCAACTGCCAGACCTTATACTTCCCATTGGTCATACTTCCAATATACAAAGCCTGGCTATTAGCCCCGATTCCCGTTTTGCAGCCACGTCTGCTTCCGATAAAACAGTACGACTGTGGGATCTTAGAACCGGTAAATTGGTTCAGTTGCTCGCAGGCAAAATCAAGGATATTCATTTTGTTTATTTTGACTCCACCAGTCAAAAAGTATTTGCATGTTCTAAAGATGGAAAGATAAAAGCCTGGAATATTTATACTGGTAAAGAAATACTAAGTATAAATGGAAATCATTTAGAAGTAGCTATGATGAAGCTCAGCTATAACGAAAAATATATCATCAGTGCCGGTATAGATGGAAGTGTAAAAATATGGGATTCGCAAAACGGTTCTCTGCTGGTAGAAGTCAACTTTCCCGGCACCATGGTAACTGGAGCCGGTTTTATATCTGGCGATGATAAATTTTTTACAGTATCTATGGATTTAGTGTTGAGGATCTGGGATCGAAGCAGTGGTAAATTGCTAAATGAAGCCGAAGGGTTAAGGTCATTTGCTTTTCCTGTAATCTGTTCTTTTGATGGAAAGTATATTGCCATAGCGGAAAAAACGGTAGGAGTAAAAATATGGGACCTGGTACAAAACAAGTGGGCTGCCACTATAGACTATGCTCCGGAGAGTCTTAATACGATGCAATTCATTCATAGTGGCAGGCTTCTGGCAACAGGTGCATCTGATAACACGGTACGTATATGGGATCCGACCAATGGCCAGGAATTAAACCGTTTTTCTAATGCTGATGAGGAAGAGATTAATTCACTTGCATTAAGCCACGACGGCCAGATGCTTGCAGCAGGAGGTAGCTCTCACATCTATATTTGGAATCTGCATGATTCAAAACTTTTGCATCGTTTAGAAGGACATCGGCAGGATATTAAAAGCATGTTCTTTTACCCCGATGATAAGCAATTAATATCTTCAAGTTGGGACAAAACTTCCCGGATCTGGAATATTTCAGATGGTATTTGCAGAATGGTTCTTAAGGGGCATACTTCTGATTACAGGGGTATATTCTTTGATAGAAATTTCAACTTCCTGGTGTGTGGACAAGGGCTATTCGCTAACGACAAGGCATGGGATCCTTCTATGCTCCAGTTCAAGGATCTGGCCAACAGTTATGTTTTGAACAAGGATTGCATAAGTCCAGATGGTAAATGGTATGTTTCCGGTAATGAAGTAAGGTTGTTTCCAACAGGGCAACTGGTTAAAAAATTCTCTATAAGAACAGATGACGCAACAGCTAAGTCCTTATTTTCCGCCGATGGCAAATGGCTCGTACTTGGAGAAGAAGGGGAAGATAACGACCCACATCGACTTCAAATTTATAAAACTGGTTCCTGGAATTTAATAAGGACAATTAACCTTAAAAGTGCAACGGGATTTATATTGGCTTCACCTGATTCAAAATATATATTTACTTCAGAATATGGAGAAAGCTTTTCCTGCTGGGAGTTAGCGAGCGGAAAACAATTGTTCAAACTCCCCTATTCTATTGTTATACCTGAAATGGTCACTTTTCATCCAGCCGGAAAGACTTTTGCACTTTCCTCGGAAGATAATAAGGTCGAGATCTTTGAACTTCCCGGAGGAAAGTTGCTAAAAACATTGAATGGATTTACTCGATCTCCTTCATATGTTGAATACAGTTCAAATGGAGAATTGTTTTTAAGCTCTGGGATTGGAGAACAAAGTACAAATGTTTGGAACTGCAATTCCTGGCAACCGCTTTATCAACTTGGTCATGTCGTAGATGAAGACAGTGCAGTATTAGATGCTAGGTTCAGTCCCAGTGGCCGATATCTTTTTTTATCACTTGCTAATGGAAATGGGGAGATCCGTTCTGCTTCAACGGGTGAATTATTAAAAGTACTTCGTGGTCATGTTGGATCTGTGTATACAATGATTAGTGACAGTGAAGAAAAGACCTGTTATACTTTGTCTGCCGATAATACTATTCGTTCCTGGAATATAAATTCCGGCAAACCCATCGCTGTTTTTTTTACCGTTGATAGCCTGGAGTACTTTGCCAAGGTTGAAGATGGGCACTATCAAGCCAGTACAACAACTGCCCGGCTGCTCCACTACGTTGACCGCAAACTAAATTTGATAAATTTCCAGCAACTAGACGTAAGATACAACCGCCCCGATAAAGTACTCGAAGCCATTGGCAATACCGACACTTCACTAATTAAAAGCTATCGCAAAGCATGGGAAAAAAGAATTAAGAAATTGGGCATTGATACCACAGCTTTCAGAGATGGCTACAGTGTACCGGAAGCCGATTTTACAAACAGAGATGCTATTGAGTATGAACAAAAATCAGGCACTTTAAAACTTCTTATAAAAGGAAACGACAGTACTTATAAATTAGATCGCTTTAATGTGTGGGTAAATGAAACACCCATTTTTGGGCAAAGAGGAATCAGTATTCGTAAGAGAAATAAAAATGATTTTGATACAACCATCACTGTACAACTTTCACAAGGAGAAAACAGAATAGAAACAAGTATTACCAATTTAAACGGAACCGAGAGTTACCGGATGCCATTAACAGTAAATTATTCACCCGCCGTAAAGCAAAAAGAATCAGTTAGGTTTATTGGTATAGGGATAGATCAGTTTACAGAGAATACATACAATCTGCAGTACAGTGCAAAAGACATTAGAGATTTATCAAAGACGCTAAAAGAAAAATACAAAGACAATATTTTTATAGACACACTATTCAACGAAAATGTAACCACAATGATAAAGTGATCGTAGCTTATTCTGGTCATGGTTTGTTGAGCAAAGAATTTGATTATTATCTTTCCACTTACGCAGTGAATTTTGAAAAACCAGAACAATATGGCTTGCCCTATGATGAATTGGAAAACTTATTAGACAGCATTCCCGCCAGAAAGAAATTGATGCTGATAGATGCTTGTCATAGTGGTGAAGTGGATAAAGAGGATTTAATTACACTTACGGCCAGTTCCGACTCCTTAATAAAAGGATTTAAACCCATAGTCTATAAAAAAGACAAAAAACATCTCGGATTAAAAAACAGTTTTGAATTAATGCAAAGTCTCTTTGTAAATGTTGGTAAAAGTACCGGTGCAACCATCATCTCAGCAGCTGCAGGAACACAGTTTGCCCTTGAAAGAAATGATTTAAAGAATGGTGTGTTTACCTATTCGATACTTGAAGCCATGAGTAAATATCCAACACTAAAAATCAGTGAACTAAAAAAGATTGTTGGAGAAAGAGTGGAGCAATTAACCAAAGGATTACAAAAACCAACTTCAAGGAATGAAACAATAGCAGTAGATTGGAGTTTATAACTAGCATAATTTAATGGAAATCAGAAAGGGCATGTTAAAGGGTTTGTTTTTAGTAGTTAATTGTTTTTGGATATTGATTATGCAGGCACAAGTGCCTGTTTTAGGAATTCCTAAAGGTCATTTAGCAGAAGTATATTCTCCTGATATAAGTGCTAATGGTAAATTTATTGTTACACCTTCGGCAGATAAAACGGCTAAAGTTTGGGAGCTGCAAACAGGAAAGTTGTTATTTAGCCTCGAAGGACATACAGATCAGGTTTTATCCGCAAGATTTACAAAAGACAATCAAAATATAATTACAGCAGGCGATAATCGTATTATTATTTGGGATGCATTAACCGGTAAAAAAAAATATCAATTAGTACATGGTGAAATTCCGCCCATAAATTTTGAAAAGTTAGCTGCGCAAACTATTTTTTCTTCTTCTATATCGGCAATTACCATATCAAAAGATGATAAATACCTGGCTTCAGGTTCAACGGATAGCTCCGTTATTGTTTGGGAAATAAAAACGGGTAAAAAAATTCAGTTATTAAAGCATACCAGCAAACTGAGGTCAATTTTTTTTACTGCAGACAATCAGCATCTCATTAGTCTTACAGAAAATTATTTTGTTAGTTACTGGGATTTTAGAAATGCAAAATTTGTAAAACAACTTGCTCCCGAAGCAAAGAATATTGCATTTTTGAGTATAAGTCCTGATGGAAAAAAAATATTGACGCTTACTGATACTGATGCATCGGCACATGTATGGGATTTGGAAACGGGAAAAATGCTTAATCATTTTTCAACGGATAACAGGCTGATGTCTGTAAGTTGGTCGCCGGGAGGAAAAAAAATAATAGGTGCTGCAAAAGATCAATCATTTGTATGGGATGCTGTAACTGGAAAACCCGAGTATCAATTGGCAGGTCACATAGGATGGGTGTACAATGCAATTTTTAGTCCGTCGGAAAAAATAATTGCAACAAGTGGTCGAGACCTTTCCATTAAAATCTGGAATGCTACAACAAAAAAATTACTCTATTCCGTGGAAGCTCACCAGGGAATGATCAATAGTCTTTCATTTAGCCCGGATGGAAAACAACTCATCAGTACATCCGACGATCATTCGGTAAAGTTTTGGGATCTGGCATCCGGACAGCTATCAAAGCAGTTAATAGGAGCAAGCAATGAAGTTTTCTTTGGTAATATATCCAACGATAAAAAATATTTTCTAACTGCTTCAGCTGATAATAATTGTATCGTTTGGGATATGCAGGGTGCAAAAAAAATCCATTCATTAAAAGGTCATACAAGCTGGATATATTTTGCAGATTTTAGTGAAAATAATAAATTGATAATTACAACTGCAACGGATAATACGGCAAGGATATGGAAAGTAGAAACAGGTGAAACCTTGCAAGTGTTGTTAGGACATAAGGAAACTGTAAATCATGCAAGCTTTAATAGTGAAGCTACAATGGCAGTTACTGCTTCAGAAGATAAAACAGCAATAATTTGGAATGCTACCAATGGAAAAATTTTACAAGTGCTGAAACATGCACAGCAGGTGAAAACAGCCGAATTCAGCCCGGATGGTAAACAAATATTGACAACGTCCTTTGACCATACCGCCAAAATTTGGAATGTAGAATCGGGTAAATTGGTGGCAAGTTTAAACAAACATACATGGTTAGTAAGAAGTGGCGAATACAGTTCCGATGGGAAATATATAGCAACAGCTTCGGGTGATAAAACGGCAATGCTTTGGAATGGAGCCAATGGCGATTATATTAGAACGATGCAAGGGCATAATGGGTTTGTCTATAAAGCGTCATTTAATTCAACAAACAGTTTTTTATATACTGCATCAGTTGACAGTACGATAAAAATTTGGGATGTTCAGCATGGAACACTCTTGCGTACAATTTTACTGCATGGGGCAAGTGTAAAATCTATTTTCTCCAATAAGGGTCAAACATATATTCTCACTTCAAAAGATGCCATATTTCATATAAACGATTCTGCTCTTAACAACAAGTCATCTGTTTTTTTGAGAGACTCATTAAGCCTTGTTTTTACACCATACGGAAACTATATGGGGGATAAAGAAATGATCAGACTTCTATATTATATAAATGGTGTAAAAACGTTAGGCTACGATCAGCTTGATGTAAGGTACAACCGCCCCGACAAAGTACTCGAAGCAATCGGCAACACCGATACGGCATTAATAAAAAGCTATCATAAAGCCTGGGAGAAAAGAATTAAAAAACTCGGTATTGATACTACATCGTTCAGAGACGGCTACAGTGTACCCGAAGCAGATTTTACAAACAGAGATGCTATTGAGTACGAACAAAAGGCCGGAACATTAAAACTGCTAATCAAAGGGAATGATAGTGCATATAAATTAGATCGTTTTAATGTTTGGGTAAATGAAACACCCATTTTTGGGCAAAGAGGAATTAATATCCGCAAAAGAAACAAAAATGGTTTTGATACAACGATTGCTGTAAAACTTTCACAAGGAGAAAATAGAATTGAAACCTCCATCACCAATATAAATGGAACAGAAAGTTACCGGATGCCGTTAATAGTAAAATATTCACCAGCGGTAAAGCAAAAAGAATCAGTTCGCTTTATCGGTATTGGTATAGATATGTTTATAGATAGTCAATATAATTTGCAATACAGTGCAAAAGACATTAGAGATTTATCAAAGACGCTAAAAGAAAAATACAAAGACAATATTTTTATAGACACACTATTCAACGAAAATGTAACCACAAGTGATCGTAGCTTATTCTGGTCATGGTTTGTTGAGCAAAGAATTTGATTATTATCTTTCCACTTATGCAGTCAATTTTGAAAAGCCAGAACAATATGGCTTACCCTATGATGAGTTAGAAAATTTATTAGACAGTATACCAGCAAGAAAAAAACTGATGCTGATAGATGCTTGCCACAGCGGGGAAGTAGATAAAGAAGATCTAATAACACTTAATGCAAGCTCCGATTCATTAATAAAAGGGCTGAAACCTGTTGCGTATAAAAAGGAAGGCAATCTCGGGTTAAAAAACAGTTTTGAATTAATGCAAAGCTTGTTTGTGAATGTTGGAAAAAGCACTGGGGCAACAATTATTTCTGCAGCAGCAGGAACGCAGTTTGCATTGGAAAGAAATGATTTAAAGAATGGGGTGTTTACTTATTCAATTCTTGAAGCAATGAATAAATATCCCTCAATGAAAATAAGTGAGTTGAAGAAAACTGTTGGTGAAAGAGTGGAGCAGCTTACCAAAGGATTACAAAAGCCTACCTCAAGAAATGAAACGATTGTGGTGGATTGGAATTTATGGTAATGCCAGCTTTTTTAAAAAACCCAACTCGCAATGAGCATGGATGCAACACCAACCGCTAACCCTGCATACACTTCCTGTTGTGTATGATCTGATATAATAAACCGGGCGGTGCAAACTAATCCTGTAGCAAGCAAAGCAACCGATAACCAAATGCCAAAATTTAAATCTTGTGAAAGAGCCATTAATATAAAAAGAGTAACCATTACTCCAACAGCAATACTATGAAGACTGATCTTCATTTTTATATTTGCCATCAATGCCATCCAGGATGCTATGAATGTTGCTAAGGCTAATTGTACAGCTTCTTTTGGAATGGGTAATGCATCTTCCATTTTATTACTGTTCCACCATATATAAGTGATCCAGAAATACCAAACACCACATGCAATTAGAGGAATGATGCGATCTTTTTTTGTATGAAGGTGAATCGAATCAATAAATGCCAGCCCTTTTAAAAGAAGTACGGTTATTAATGGAAAAAATGTGAACATTAAAGCGGCCATCATTACTATCCTGGTTTTATTCCATTCGCCCAACGCAGTAAAAAGATAGGGGTGTACATAAGCCATGAACATGACCATATATAAAGGAACAAAAACAGGATGAAATAAATAGGAAATAAATTTGGCAACAAACTTTAACATAGCCGGTTGGGGTGAAAATAATGGACTTCGCATTTCCTGCAACTCATTGCTCTCGTTTGTCATCATTGGTGTGTTCATAAAAAGCCGCTGTTTCTGCAAAGTAAAGGAATCTCTTAAAAGAACCGGTTTTTGTATATTTAGGCACTAATCCGACCCGCTGGGTTTCCTGAAGAGCAGTTTAATATTATTCACTAAAAAAAATTGCATGAAGAAACTATTGTTTATCACCCTACTCTTTTTTTCTTTTCAACAGGGTTTTTCGCAGAAAATTGATAAAGCCAAAATGCAGGCTATGTATGATGCTATTAAAGCTGCTGGTATCCGGCATCCAGATTTTGTAATGGCTCAGTGTATGCAGGAAACAGGCAATCTAAATTGTAAAAGATGCTGCCTGCGGTATCATAATCTTTTCGGTTTTTATATTAAGGGGAATAAATGCAAGCAATTTGAATCTGATGAAGAATGTATTGAGTATTATAAAAAGTGGCAAGACAAGAGATATGATAAATGGAGAAAAAAATATCCCAAAGCTGATTATTACCACTTTTTAAAATATGTGAAATATGCAACAGGTGATAAATACACGGCAGAATTGAAACCAAAAGTGGCGTGGGTGAAAAAGAATCTTAGTTTATAGTTTATTGTATCTCGCTTTTAGTTGTTTCAGCACTAAGATTGTTCCGTATTAATAGGACACTTTAGTTTGAAAGAACTATACACTATAAACTAAAAACCACAAACCTTAGGGTTTCGCCTTCGGACTGCCAGGGTTCAGTAATCCCTTTATATTACTAATATGAAAAGGTGTATGTGCAGCAAAAATATTATTGAGAAAAAGTAATTCATTGATCCCTTCTGCTTTTAGCATAGCGATAAAGTCACCACTATAATAACGGGAATCAACTACAATCACTTTCTCGTAATTTTTGATCAGAAAAGGAGCAAAAGCATTGCCATACGATTCTTTAACTAACGCAATTTTTCTTCCATTTTTAAGTTGTGTTTCCATTTTGCAAATGGGTAAATCGCCTTGCAAAAAAACAGAATAACTGTTATCTCCTTTTACCTGCTCTGCATACATTTTTGATTTTGCCCAATACCCGATTGATTTACTACCAATAAAAAAAGTAGAAGAATCGGGAAAAAGATAATACCGTACAGAATCAGGGTTGTTTTTTAATATGCTTGACCTGGTGATACGATAAAAAAACCCCAGGAAATTAGGTTTTACCTTAGAAGGAATACCTTCTAAAGAAACAGGAGCCAATCCTGCAGAAGCACAAAAACTCCGGTAGGCATAATAGGCACCGAGGCTGGTCCAGTGATGATCGGTATTGAAATAAATATATTCTGTTCGGTGTTTTCTGATCTCATCTACAGGATTTACTTTAATGATGTCTGCATCTTCAGCAGCATATACTGCATCGATCGCTTCTTTTGCTGGTTTAGCCTTGTCTTTATAGGGTTCTGTTACTTCAAATTCAAATCCATTAGGTATAATAAGATTGTAAATTTTTAGACCTGGAATTTTTAACCGGCTATACGTATTGATGACATCTGCATATGCTTTACCCATGCTGGCACCGCCGCTGAATAACTCGAAACCTCTATTCTTAAAAATAAACACAGCTCCTTTTTTTACGCCAACTTGCCCATCGTCCGGCAATACTCTTGGAGGAATGGGATCTTCTTTTTTTTCAACTACTGTAGTGGTTGTATCAACACTAGTTTCTGTTGATTTTTTTGAAGAATTATTGCAAGAGAGTATAACAATGGCAACTACAAATACCAGGAAATGCAATGGCATATAGAACGTTTAATTTATATACTAAGTAAGTGGGTACAAAAAATATAAAAGCTATTTCTTCAACCCTTTTATCTTGTTAATATGAAAAGGTGTATGCGCAGCAAAAATATTATTGATGAATAACAATTCATTAATGCCTTCAGCTTTAAGCATTGCAATAAAATCCCCGGTATAGTATCGTTGGTCAACAACTATTACTTTTTCATAATTATTAATTAGAAAAGGTGCAAATGCATTACCATAAGATTCTTTTACAATGGCAATTTTTCTTCCGCTCTTATGTTGTGTTTCCATTTTTACAACTGGTTGATCGCCTTGCAAAAAAACAGAATAACTATTTGGGCCGCTGGCCCCTTCGCCATACATTTTTGATTTATTCCAATAGCCAATTTTATTGCTGGCACCCACATAAAAATTCACAGAATCTTTGAACAGGTAGTAACGAACAGAATCAGGATTCTCTTTTAACTTAGGATCTCTCGTCAATCTGTATAAAGAGCCTAGAAAAGAGTTTTTAGTTTTAGAGGGAACTGTGTCTAATGAAACAGGCGTAAGTCCGGCTGTATAACAAAATGCCTTGTAAGCATAATATGCACCAAGACTTGTCCAGTGATGGTCAGTATTAAAATAAATATATTCACCACGATGCTTTCTTAATTCATCAATAGCCCATACTTTTTTTATGTTAGAGTCTAATGTATTGTAAACACTTTCAATAGCGGGGCGATTAGGTTTTTGCAGCTTCGCATACTTCTCGGTAATTTCAAATTCTAATGCTACAGGTATAATTAAGTTATAAACTTGAATACCGGGGCTTAATAATCGATTATACTCATTGATAACATTTGCATACGATTTTCCCATGGCCGGGCCGCCACCAAACATTTCAAAAGCCCTGTTTTTAAATACAAATAATTTCTTTTTTACTTCGCCGGTAGCACCATCATCTGGCAGCGGACCAGTTTGTCCCGTTTCATCTTTTGTGGTATCCGTTTTTTCATTTGCTTCCGCATCGTTAGCAGGGTCGTATATTTTTATTTCGCTGGATTGATACCCCAATTTGGTTTTGAAGGCTGTAGCAGAAGAAATCCATTTATCTCTCCAGGGAAAATTATCTGCATAATAATTCTCCATTTGCTTAAAATATTTGCCGCTCCAGAATGCACTGTCGGAGAATGCAGGAAACTCGGTTAGCTTCCGGTTTTCATCCACCGAAATAGTTGCTTGCTTCATCGTTAATGAAGCAATGCCACCAATCGTAAGCAATCCTACAAACAGAGCTGCGTTAATTATTTGCAGGTACCGGGGCGATTGCGGAGTTGCAGTTTCTGTATTTATGTTTTCGTTCATACCACACAATATTTTAAACCGGCTTAAAACCGGAAATAAATAAAAGGATTATAACTTTTGCCAACCAGCTGTGCTACGCATAAGAAAAGTAATAGTACATTAAAAGCAATTGTTACAGTATCAAAAGTGGTAACACGGCTTACCCTTTTATCAATATAGGCTTTTGCTTTGCCGTAAACTGGCATGCAAAGAATAATGGCCAATATCAACCAGAACAAGTGGGAGGTGATAGTATTCATCAATTCCATATTTCCATTAGGTCCATCGCTAAAGGAGAACAGTTTCTTTACATAAGCAATCAGCATTTCTGTATCGGTAAAATAGAAAATTACCCAACCCGGAATAATAACTGCCAATGCATATACATGAGAGAAAAAGGCAGGAATTTTTTCAAGAACTTTAAGCAGGAATGCTTTTTCTATTACAATAAAAACGAAGAAATATAAACCCCAGAATATGAAATTCCAGCTGGGGCCATGCCATAAACCCGTCAAAAACCAAACCACGAATAAGTTAAAGTAGATGTTCTTTTTATTGCCACCCAACGGGATGTACACATAATCTCTGAAAATACTGCCGAGTGAGATATGCCATCGTCGCCAGAAATCACTAATGGATTTGGCGATATAAGGATAGTTGAAGTTCTCCCGAAAGTGAAAGCCAAACATTCTTCCCAATCCAATTGCCATATCTGAATAACCAGAAAAGTCGAAGTAGATCTGAATGGCAAACATGGTTAAACCAAACCAGGCTTCCCAGCTGGAAAGTGATAACAGCTCTATCATCGTTAACGGGTCGCTGTTATCGCCCATATATTTTCTTACCAGCTCAGCAGCAATATTTGCAATGATCACTTTTTTAAACAGACCGATACAAAAACGGGAAATACCTAAACTAAAATCCCTCAATGTTTCTTTACGACTGTCTATTTCTTTTTCTACGTGGGCATACCGGATGATCGGCCCTGCAACTAATGATGAATAGAGTGACACATACATTAAAAAATTAGGAAAATTCTTTTGTGCTTTTATATCACCCCGGTAAACATCCACTACATAAGAAATGGTGTGAAATGTATAGAAAGAAATACCCAACGGTAATGCATAGCCAGGTGCGGTAAAGGAAGTACCTAATGCTGAGTTAACACTATCAACGATAAATACATCATATTTAAAAGTGGCCAACAAGGCTAAATTGAAAGTTACTGTTACTATTACACCAATTTTGGCCCATTTGGTACCGTGATG
This sequence comes from Bacteroidia bacterium Ga0077558, assembly GCA_001464625.1. Classification (GTDB taxonomy): domain Bacteria; phylum Bacteroidota; class Bacteroidia; order Chitinophagales; family Chitinophagaceae; genus JJ008. The sequence continues at coordinate 21,669 of LNFJ01000050.1, forward strand.
TTTTTGTATAAAGAGGGCATTGCCCCAGTCAAACAGCGATGATAGTATCAACAGCGAAATCCAGATGGGCTCTCCCCATCCATAAAAGCAAAGGGAAAACACAATCAGAATCCAATTTCGCCACTTTGCATTTTTGCTGCTGTAATAAAGAAATAGATTGAGTGGAAGAAAAAGGAAGAGAAAGATAAGGCTGGCAAATACCATAAAATCAGGTTACTGTTTTTAGCTGTGTAAAATACATATTTGCTAATTTATTCAAAGCACAAAATCAGGTTTTATTTCTTTTTTTAAATACCCCAAAGACGGTATACAAGGACACAAGCACATTCGTCTGTAAATCGGCCACTCATATAAATGTCGGTACCAGGTTTCCAAAACTAATTTCTTGTGTTATTATTGCGCTGTATCTTCGGCCAAATAATAGTATATGCAACTAACAGCAAAACTTGTTCAATTACTTCCACTGCAAACAGGGTCCGGAAAGAACGGCGCCTGGAAAAAACAAGATATTATTGTGGAGACGGAGGGTACTTATCCCAAAAAAGTTTGTATTTCTATCTGGGGCGATAAAATAAGCGAAAGTCTGCTGAAAGTAGGGTCGCAACTGTCCATTTCTTTTGATGTTGAAAGCCGGGAGTATAACGGTCGCTGGTACACTGATGTAAAAGCATGGAAAATAGAACCAGCAGGTGCTGCAAATAGTGCCGGAAATGACGGACCTATAGATCAGCCTTATTTTGAAGAAGGACAAATGGAGAATAAAGATGACTTGCCCTTTTAATAGCTAAAATTTATAACTCCTTTCTAAGTCTTGCCACCGGAATATTAAGCTGCTCCCGGTATTTTGCCACTGTTCTTCGGGCAATATTGTATCCTTTTTCCTGTAATAATTCTGTAAGACGTTCGTCGCTTAATGGCCGTTTTTTATCTTCTCCTTCGATCATGTCGCTCAGGATTTTTTTCACCTCCCGGGTTGATACTTCTTCACCACTATCCGTACTTAACGATTCACTAAAGAAAAATTTGAGACGGTAAGTGCCAAATTCTGTTTGTACAAACTTACTGTTCGCTACACGGCTTACCGTTGATATATCAAGATTTGTTTTCTCTGCAATATCTTTTAATATCATGGGCTTCAACTCTGTCTCATCTCCCGTTAAAAAGAAATTATACTGATGTTCCATAATAGCATTCATGGTGCTCAGTAAGGTATGCTGCCGTTGCTTTATCGCATCAATAAACCATTTAGCCGCATCAATTTTTTGTTTAATAAATATTACCGCTTCTTTTTGACGTTTATCTTTCTTCGCACCCCTGTCGTATTCTTTCAGCATATCCCTGTAACCCTCGCTGATACGCAACTCAGGTGCATTGCGACTATTCAAAGTTAATTCAAGCTTACTGGCATTATTAAAAATAAAGAAGTCGGGTACTACAAAGCTTTCTGCTTTGCTTATCTCTCCTACATTCCCACCGGGCTTTGGACTAAGGCGAACAATTTGTTGCATTACTTCACGCAACTGGTCGTCATCAAGATTTAATCCCCGCTGAATTTTTTCATAGTGCTTTTTGGTAAACTCATCAAAGTATTTTGTGATGGCTTTAATAGCGATATCAACAGGTTTGCCTTCGTCTTTTTGTTTTTGTAATTGTATCAGCAAACATTCCTGTAAATCCCTGGCGGCTACCCCGGGTGGGTCAAATTGTTGAATACGTTTGATGATTGTTTCTACTTCTGCCTCATCAGTAATAATGTTCTGACGAAAAGCAAGATCATCGACTATGGCAGATGTTTCTCTGCGCAGGTAACCATCTTCATCTATACTTCCTACAATTTGCTCAGCAATAGCCTGTTCTTTTTCATCCAATTTCAGCAGGCCAAGTTGGTCCAGCAATAATTCATAAAAACTTGTTTCTGTTTTAAAGGGTAATTGGCGGCCTTCGTCTTCTTCAGGATAATTATCGTCACGCAGTTTATAATCACCCACTTCATCATCCCCATCGGAAACATATTCACTTACATCAATATTTTCATATTCATCCTCACTACCATCTTTTTCTTCATATTCTTCTTCAGGAGTTTCAAATTCATCTTTCAGCTCATCGGCACCATCGTCATGGGTGTCTTCATCCAGTTCCAGCGCAGGATTCTCTTCCATCTCTTCTTTAATCCGGATTTCCAAACTGGCCGTAGGTACTTGCAGCAACTTCATTAATTGAATTTGCTGGGGCGATAATTTTTGCAGCATTCGCTGCTGTAAGCTCTGGCTAAGGGCCATGGTTCGTTCAGGGGTTTTAGTGGCTGGTCATTTTTTTCAAAAATCCGGCCAATCATCAAAAATAATGCCGTAAATTTAAATACAAATTAAGCAAAGATGTTGGAACGAGTTTGTAGTTTTCTTGTTGTGCTCCTGTTAATGTTTTTCGGGGAAGTTTTTGGGCAGCTTGGGGCGTCAAAATATTCCTCAGGAGGCTCTTTTTCAAGTATATATAAGAAAAAGGCCCATATAAGAGATAAATACATCTTGTCTTTTTCCGAAATAATAATAACGGAACAAAAAAATGAAAAATTTGTGAGCATGGGCCAGCCTTTTTTTGTAAGTATGGCACCTGTTCACATAAAGAGTATAAGCCCATCACTATATTCAGATAAGCTTGGCTTTGTTTGTAAAAAGGAATGGCAATTGGAAAAATTCACTTCTGTTCCTTTCCGTTTTCGGCTCGGTTCGCTTGACTATGTAAATTATTTGGAGCAAAAGCCAAATGCGATAAAACCTGTTCAGTAGCTATTAATTTATAACGGATGACGAAGTGGATTTTTTCACCAGCAAAAATCCAATGATTCCTGCCACCAATGATGACAACAAAATTGCAATTTTAGAATGTTGAATTACTTCAGCATCATTAAAGGCCAGTAGCGTAATAAAGATCGACATGGTAAAACCAATGCCAGCTAATACACCGGCACCAGATAATTGTCCCCAGTTCACTTCTTCGGGTAGTTTGGCCAATTTTAATTTAACAGCAATAAAGCATAATAATAAAATACCTAATGGCTTTCCAATTAAAAGGCCGGAAATAATACCAAGGCTATTATTTGCTATCAATGTATCTGATAAATTTCCGTTGAAAATAATACCCGTATTGGCAAAAGCAAAAATCGGAACAATAATAAAAGCTACAGGTTTGTGAAGCCAGTGTTGTAAAAGATAGGAGGCTGATTTTTCTTTTCCATCTCCGAACGGAATAGCAAAAGCCAGAAGCACTCCGGTAATGGTGGCATGTACACCCGACTGCAACATACAATACCACATGATAATGCCGCCCAAAATATACCAAATCAACTTATGTACTTTTAGTCGGTTCAACACTAGCAGCAAAGCAAATATTCCTAGTGCAATAAATAAATAAGTTGTTTGTAATTCACTGGTATAAAAAATAGCAATGATCATTATTGCACCTAAATCATCAATAATGGCAAGTGCAGTTAAAAACACTTTCAACGCTAAAGGAACTCGTTTGCCAGCTAATGATAAAACACCCAACGCAAAAGCTATATCTGTAGCCATCGGAATACCAAAGCCACTTTGTGTAGCAGTACCTGCATTAAAAACAAAGTGAAACAGTGCAGGAATGGCCATTCCGCCAATGGCAGCTATTATTGGAAGCGAAGCGTTTTTTATACTGGATAATTCGCCTGCATACAATTCTCTTTCTATTTCCAGGCCCACTAATAAAAAGAAGATGGTCATCAGGCCGTCATTGATCCAATGTTCAATACTTAAGTTGATATTGAAACTGCCTATTGAAAACCCAATTTTCTGATGCCAGAAATCAAGATAACTTTCCCCTATAAAAAAATTGGCTAACAGCAAGCTAAAAGCAGTACTGATAATAAGTATAATGCCGGAACTCTTCTCGCTATTAAAAAAATCGCTGAATAGTTTTGTAGGATTCATGCTGTTGATAATTACTGAATCTACAAAAGTAACCTATACAGCTGTTTTCAATTATTATAATAGCATTAATTGACTAATGCCCCGTTATGATAAGAAGAGTTTAACCAGCGATTTTTGCTGCGCATAATACTTTCTTAATTACAGCCACCATCTTTTCACCCTTCTCTTTTATCTGCTCTTCTGTCCACAGCAGGCTGATAGAGGTAGAGATGCAGCGACTCATAATGGCATCACTGACAGAAAAGTCCTTTGTTGCATGCTGTATTACCTGTGCTTTTAGATCTGGATGTAATGCATTTAAGGTGGTAGAGTTTTTAAGATGATCCCATTTGCGGATATAATGCCAGTTATTATCGAACCAATAAAAATTGCCAGGCAATATTCCCTGCGCCTTCATTTCTGTTACTACTGCTTTTGTAATTTCTGCGGTAGGTAAAAACCAGCTTATAAAACTTCCACTATCACCGGCAGGATCAGGGACACGACGAAATGAAATTTCTGGTACTTCAGCCAGTATATTTTTTAAAAGGGCATTATTCTTTTTTTGAATCGCTAAAAATTCTTGTAGCCTTCTTATTTGTGCCAATCCAACAGCTGCATGTAATTCTGAAATGCGATAATTGTAACCAATAAATGGGTGCAGGTCTGCTCCCCTGTCTGCTCCTTTATGATCATGTCCATGATCGGTGTAACCATCGCTTTTACTATACAAATCTTCATTGTTCGTCATCACTACTCCGCCTTCGGCACAAGTCATTGTTTTTACAAAATCAAAGGAAAATGTTCCTGCATCTCCTATAGTACCAAGATGTTTTCCTTTATAGGTAGCGCCGATACTCTGGCAGGCATCTTCTAGTAAAAAAAGATCATGTTCGTTGCAAATGGCAATCAATTCATCCATGTCTGCCATGCTTCCACACATATGTACGGGCATCACAGCTTTTGTTTGAGGAGTAATCGCATTTCTTACGGCATCAGGACTTAATGTAAGTGTATCGTCAACATCAACCAATACCGGCACAGCACCAACACTCAATATTGCTTCAAAAGAAGCTACGAACGTAAAAGAAGGAGTAATTACTTCATCGCCATAGCCAATTCCCAAAGCACTCATGGCTGTAGTTAATGCAGCTGTACCGCTGGAAGTTAATTGTGCATATTTACAGCCGAATGTGTTGCAGATAGCTTCTTCCAGCTCTTTGCTTTTCCAGATTCCTTTTCTTGGTCCGTCAAAACCATAGCGCATCAGGATGCCCGTTTCCAATACATCATTTACTTCTTTTCGTTCTTTATCACTCCAAAGTTCGTAGCCGGGCATGTTGAGATAATTAAAAATGAATAACTAAGAAATTAATAATTGGCTGCGGGTTTAATTCTCCGCAATTATGGCAAAGGTAGAAAAATACAGAAATGTATTACGGCTCTTTAATTTATTACTGGCAGAAGCTACTTAAGGCTTGTAAAAACTCCATTTCTTTTCTCCCGGCTGCACCAATATGGCGATCTCACTCAGGTCGCTTTCATTGTTGTTTTTACCAACCGCTGTTATTACATAGCGGTAAGAGAAATGTTTGGAAGACAATACTTCTTTAAACTCAAAGCCAGCTGGAAGTGTAACAAAACGGGAAATATATTTTGGGACGTTGCCAAATGTTTCACTGTGCGAATCAGTAGCGTACTGATACACCACATAATATTTTATTTCTATCCGGTTTCTCGGATCGGGTTTTACAATTAATTGTATAACCGAATCCTGCGTAATGGTTCTTTCTACAATGGGCGGCCATGGCTTTTCATTGTCTATCCAGCGCATAGGAGGTAAAAGAGCCGGATACTTATAATAAGTATCTTTTAAACTATCATTCCAGCCATTTGGGTTTTTATCAAATAAGCGGCTGCTGTAATAAATACTTCCCTGAACATTCGGATAGCGGCGTAATTGTTTTATCTGGTTGGGCAGTTCATTGGGGTTGTTCCATCCCGGTTCATTTTCTTCTACTTTATAAATACCATGACCAATATAAATATGACGGCCATAACTATTACGACTCCACCAATCTACCATTTTTGCATAATCAACTTTTGAGTGGCCAATGGTGAAATACAATTGCGGTGTTACATAATCAATCCATCCCTTTTTTAGCCACAATAAAATATCAGCATACAAGTCATCATAATTGGTTTGACCGGCACGGGTATCACTTCCTCTTACGGGGTCTTTATCTTTATTACGCCATACACTAAATGGAGAAATACCGAAACGAACCAGTTTCTTTTCTTGTTTAATGGCTATACTAATCGCCTGTATAATAGAATCTGTATTACTTCTACGCCAATCGTCTTTGCTTAGCTTACTTCCGGATCTTGCATAGGAAGCTGCATCCGGAAATTCTTTTCCGGGTATGCGGTACGGATAAAAGTAATCATCCATGTGAATAGCATCTACATCATATCTTTTTACAATGTCACGAACAACATCCACCACAAATTTTTGTGCTTCCTTATTTCCCGGATCAAAATATTTTTTATCACCATAGTTTAAAAACCATTCAGGATGAATGCGGCTGATATGATTAGCTGCTACGGAAGAACTGCCAAGATTGTGAACAGCTCTGTATGGATTTAACCAGGCATGAAACTCCATTCCTCTTTTATGCGTTTCTTCGATCATGAACAGAAGTGGATCATAATAAGGAGATGGTGGCTGGCCTTGTACACCCGTAAGCCATTGGCTCCAGGGTTCAAATGTGGATGGATAAAACGCATCTGCAGCAGGACGAACCTGAACGATCATTGCATTCATACCATTTTTCTGATGCATATCCAGCAAACGGATATAATCAGCTTTTTGACTTTCAGGATTTGTATCACCTGATTTAGGCCAGTCTATATTATTAACACTGGCTACCCATACACCTCGAAATTCGTACTTGGGCTGTGCATATAAAAATGTAATAGAGGCAAGGGCGGAGAGCAATAACCAAAACCGTTTCATGTAGTATTCAAATTCAGGATTAATAATCAGTGCGGTAAAAATACGTCATTCACCAGCATCCCGGATTTTATCGAGCAAATTGCTGAGAATATTAGCATCATTTTCTGAAAGATTGCCCATTACTCCGTCAATTTCATCCTGGCGGGCATCTAAACGTTCCAGCATTTTTTTGCCTTTATCGGTAATAATTACATCTACCAGGCGGCGGTCTTTTTTGCAAGTAATTTTTTTTACTAATCCTTTGGCGATAAGGCGATCAACAATACGACTGGTATCACTCATTTTTTCCAGCATTCTTTCTCTTATTTGCAGGGTAGATAGTGGATTAGGAAAACTTCCTCTTAATATGCGGAGAATGTTGAATTGCTGCGGTGTAATATCTTCTGCATCGAAAACGGATTTAGTCCTGTCACGGATCCAGCCCAAAGTGTAAATAAGATTGATGGCAGCTTTTTGATGCGCATTGCGAAACTTTGCTTGTTGTATGTCCTTATCAATGCCCATATCGTTGAGTTTACTCGTTAAAAGTAAAAAGTTTCAGGCAAGCAAAACGCCAGGCCCGAAACTTTTTAAATGAATTGGCAGTTTCCCGGTATTAATTGTTGTAATAAAACTTTTCTTCTACAATTTTACCGTTTTTCCAGCGCTGTACAGACAATTGGCGGTAGGTACGGGTACCATGGTCTTTGTGGGTATAATCCATCCACCATTCTACAGCCGAAACATCGTCACTGATGATAGTGTTCAATATTTTAGCACCACGAAATTCAGTAAGGCCATTTACAAAGGCTTCTTCGTATTGACGGTTTACATCTTTTCCTACACGGGCAGGGTAATCATTATCCTGCATCACCACATCATCTGCATAAAATTTTTCAAAAGCAGGGAGAATATTTCCTTCCAGGATCATCTGATTCAACTGGTCTACGTTTGTTCTTAAATCACTCATGTTATATATTTTTTAGCGTTAAAAATTCAATACCACAAAATTAATGTTGCAACATTGATTTATCAAATTAATTTTAGCTTTCTGCAGATTCTTTGCCTTTTATTAACATCAGCCGGGCAGCAATAGTGTAAAAAAACCCCTCTTTGTGGTATTGCCGTATATCTATAAAATCAGTTGCTTTGTAGTAACAACCTTAACCTGACATTTTATGAAGCTGTTATCCGAATCATTCCGCAATTTTTTTGAGGGCTTTACATCGTTCTACACTTCCATTTTTGATGAGATGAAGAAATGGTAATAATGATGTTTAAGTAGAGTTATAAATTTTTAGCATTTCTCTTTAACTCTGCTGCCAATTTAAAAATGACAAACAGGTGATGTGCTTCATGTAGTAGAAAAAAATTAAGCCATTGCAGAATATTCATTTCTCCAAATAATGGATGAGTCCCCTTTTTAGAATAATCGGCATCCTGGAAAGTAAGCATTTCTCCTGTCATTGCTTTTCGTACCGTTAGCATATCATGCATTACTTCCCGGATCGATCTTTCGCAATTATCAAGAAACAGCGGGTCGGCGTCGGCAGTATATCTTGGAAAAGTTGGCTTTTCTCCGGTAAGTATCTGTTGAATTCTTTTAATGAAGGTGTGCTGGTAGGTTTGAAGATGTACAATGTTTTCAAATATGGACCATTTGCCTGTAATTATGTGCCGTCTTGCTTGTTCATCAGTTAATCCGTCAATTATATCCACAAGGCATTTGTGCTGGTATTGCAAGCGGGTAGAAATAGAAGAAGAAATATGCATAGGCAGGTTTTTAATGATCAGTCGCTGCTCCAGACTTTCGTTCCCTCACTACAGTTGGCACAAATATCAATGTTTCTGCGGCCCCTTAAAATCTTTTTCCGAAAACTATTGTATTCGCCGTTTTTCCAAATCTCCTTAAAACTTTTCTCCTTTAGATCGCCGAGCTGGTGCTGCGCATCTTTATCAAAACAACAAGGTGCTACGAGGCCATCCCAGGTAATTACCGGGTCATGCCATAGCCGCCAGCAATGGTTTTCTAATTTTCCTTTGAATTTATTTCCCTCCGCTGTTTTTTTATAGCGGCTATATTTATCAATGGTTGGTATTAACTGGTTAGGATCATTTTCATAATCATATACCTGTGCTGTTTTAAACCACACATCATCTACACCTACTTCTTTGGCTAATTTTTTTACATCTTCTATTTGATGCTCATTTGGTTTTACAACTAAAAATTGAAAAACTACAAAAGGCTTTTTACTGTTTAATTCTTTCTTCCACTTAACAATATTCGTAGCACCTTCAATTACTTTA
>LNFJ01000051.1 GCA_001464625.1 Bacteroidia bacterium Ga0077558
TGGTACGTCAAAATATCAATCGTTTAATTAATGGCGGGAATTTTAATAATGCGGTGTATAAATACTACCTGAAGAATACAACATTGTTTGAAAAATATAAATCGTCTTCTGAGTTTACCAACAACTTTGCAGGCAATTCAGAATTGTGGGATGAATTATTGAAAAGCCGGAATGGCGATGCTGCTACATTAGAAAAAATTTCTTCCAAAGAAAAAGAGCTGTTACAATTAAGACTGAAAGCACTACTGGCCAGATACAAATGGAGAAACCCCGGTTTTTTCCAGGTGCTGAATAGTAGTGATGCTTCAGTAAAGAAGGCGTTGGAGGTAATTGCAAAATAAAAGATACATGCGACATCTTTTAGGATTTATAGTTATTTCGTTTGGCCTGTCATTTTCTTCCTGCGGGCAAGAAAACAAAACCCATAATAAAGAAAAAAATTACGCATTAAGCCATTTAATTCCGAAACAACCAATCGGATGGGTATCAGACTTCGAACATATTTTTACTGAATCTGAGGTTAATTATTTAGATAGCCTTATTAGCATTCATAAAGCTAATACCACTAATGAACTGTCACTCGTTACTTTAAATCTTGATACATCTTCTATAAAAAGTCCTGAAGATTTTGGCCAGTTTTCACTTAAAATGTTCAATGCCTGGGGTATCGGTGAAAAAGGTAAAAACAATGGTATTGGAGTTCTTATGTCCCCCAACCTAAAAATGATTAGAATCGAAATCGGGTATGGATTAAATATAAAACTTACTGACGAAGAGGCAAAACAAATAATTGACAGGATTATTATTCCTGAATTTAAAAATGGCAATTATTTTATAGGAATTTCAAAAGGGCTTGATGCAATCTTTAACGAAATAAAATAAAAAGAGCAACCCCGTAAAACAGGATTGCCGGATAAGGTGTGTGTTATATGGATTGGTTATACTTTGTCTTTATTTTCATCCCACCACTGTTTTTCTATTTTGTAGGAACCAAACAATCCAAGGCCGCCCCCAATGGCTATCAGTGAAAAATAGATAGGTACATTTTTATCACCCCGATTACCAAAATTGTTTATTTCTGCTGGTAATGCATAATTATCGAGCAAATAGGCCAGAAACAACCCAACACCTGAGCCAATCAACAACAAAGCCCATTTCAGGTTTTTATAAGGAGCAGGCCGGTTAGCAAACTCTTTGGGATTCATCCCTTTCTCGATCATAGCCAGATTCTGCCTGGTTTTCAGGTAATAAATACCAAATATCATCGCAAAACCTCCGGCGAACATAACTAGTGGTATTAAAACTTCTCCTCCGTGCATAAAATAGATTTTATAAGTAAATAATGATGGTTGTTTTTCTCTAAGACTACTCCTCTTTTTGTTCGGTTACAGCCTTAAAGATCTTTTTTTCAAACCGTGTTACAATAACTAAGACTACACCTTGTTAAGACAGGTTACAGTTATATCTATATAAAGGAATACTAGCACTATAAACGACCTAAAGCCTCTTTGCGGAGGGGTTTGGGGAGGCTTCGTACCTTGCGGTGTAACCTAAACAGTTGTCCTGTAGTCTTATTAGTGCATGTCAACCGGACTGAATGATAATGAAATCATTAGCAAAGTGCTTAGTGGTGATCACCAGGCATATGCTATCATTGTAAACCGCTACCAGAACTATGTATTTACCTTAACCCTGCGGATGATAAAAAGCAGGGAGGATGCAGAAGAAGTGGCGCAGGATGTATTTATTAAAGCTTATAAATATTTGTCCGATTTCCGGGGGGCTTCAAAATTTACTACCTGGCTGTATACCATTGTCAATAATACCTGCATTACATTTTTAAGAAAGAAAAAGCTGGACATTCGGTCTTTAGATAATGAACATGTTTTTGCAACGGCAGATAATATAGATTCTGGCATAAGGGCAAATATGGTAGAACAGAAATCGAAAGTAGCAATGGTAAACGATGCAATTGGATTGCTAGGTACAGACGATGCCCAAATCATTACGTTATTTTACAAAGGCGAGCAATCGTTGGAAGAAATAGCGGAAATTTTAGGCTTGGAAACGAATACAGCAAAAGTTCGTTTACACCGGGCCAGAACAAGATTGAAAGAAAAAATGGAAACGCATTTTACAGAAGAGGTGAAGAATATTTACAATTAAATAGTTCGTTATGGATACCAAATCTTTTAATAATTCAGAACAAGGCAATCAGGAAGAACGCCTCTGGAACTATATTGACGGTACTGCAACAGCTACCGAAAAGACCCTGATTGAAAAGCTGATTGAAAGCAATGCCGAATGGAAAGAAAAATACACGGAATTGCTGGAGGTAAATCAACTATTACAAGCATCAGAACTGGAAGCACCTTCTATGCGGTTTAGTAAAAACATAATGGAAGAAATATCCAAGCTGCATATTGCGCCTGCTACTAAATCATATATTAATAACAAAATCATCTGGGGATTGGGCTTCTTTTTTATCACCATGTTTATTGGCTTTCTTGTTTATGGAATCGGTCAAATGACATTTACAGGTGGCGAAGAATCCACCATAACAAAAAATATCAGTAAAGTAGATTTCAGCAAGTTCTTCAACAATAGCTGGGTTAATGCATTTATGATGATCAATGTAGTGGTGGGATTGTTTTTATTAGATATGTTTTTGAGTAATAAAAGAAAAGAATTTAGAAAACAAGCTTGATGATAACCATATCATTCAAGTCCGGTAAAACCCTTCTGTTCACAGGAGGGTTTTTTATATTTTAGTGCTTTTAGTAATTTATCCCATCAACATTCGTATAAGTTTTAAAACTTAGTAAGCACCAAGCCTTTTAACCACCGTTTATCATCTCATATTTAAGGGCATGCTTATGAAAATTTTGGTAAAATATCTTTTACACGGACTTAGCCCACCTTTTTTTATGACCTTTAAATAAACTAAAAATAACTATTATGAAATCCTTTTTTATCTTCACTACATTCTGCTTTCTTAGTATTTCTTCTTTTGGGCAACTAACTAAAGGGAATTGGTTAGTTGGTGGAACAGGAAACTTCTATTCAAGAAATGGCACTTATACAACACAATCTATTTCTTATAACTCAAAGTATATAGACTTAACCGTTTCTCCCGATATAGGGTACTTTATCGGTGATAAAATATCTATCGGGATAAAACCTTCATTTAGTTGGGCAAATAGTAAATCGTTTCCGCCTGGGGGGTGGTAGTACTGATATTAAACGCTTTTTAGTAGGCCCATTTGCAAGATTTTATTTTCTAGACATACAAAAGCAGTTCAATTTACTTGTAGAAGGGACAGTTCAGTTTGGCACTTACAAAGCTGGGGAAGATAAAGGTGGTATTAATAATTATTCATTTATGGCTGGTCCTGTAATATTTTTTAACACTTCAGTGGGGCTAGAATTTCTATTAGGATATAGTTCAAGTATTGAAGATATAAAAGATAGATATAAAAATTCCATACAAGGTTTTCAAATAGGTATTGGATTTCAAATTCATTTAGAAAAGTAAACCTACAATTATGAAAAAGGGAGTATCCAATACTGCTCTATATAAAAAACTTACCTTTGCATTCTATTAATGTAAAATAATGGATATAAAAAATAATATACTGGAGACAATTGGTAACACACCAATGATTCGTTTAAATAAAGTAACCAAAGAACTTCCCTGCACAGTATTGGCTAAAGTGGACTATTTTAATCCTGGTAATTCCATCAAAGACCGGATGGCATTAAAAATGGTAGAAGTAGCTGAACAAGAAGGCAAACTAAAGCCCGGTGGCACCATCATTGAAGGAACAAGTGGTAATACCGGAATGGGATTAGCATTAGCAGCAGTAGTAAAAGGTTACAAATGTATTTTCGTTACTACGGATAAACAATCTAAAGAGAAAGCTGATATTTTAAAAGCGGTTGGTGCAGAAGTTATTGTTTGCCCAACGAATGTATTGCCGGAAGATCACCGCAGTTATTATAGTGTAGCAGCAAGATTAGCAAAGGAAGTTCCTAACTCCTACCATATGAATCAATATGATAACCTGGCCAACCGCTTAGCACATTATGAAACAACCGGCCCTGAAATATGGAAACAAACCGATGGAAAAATAACACATCTTGTTTGTACAGCAGGAACGGGTGGAACGGTTACAGGTGTGGCACAATATTTAAAAGAAAAAAATCCTAACATACAGATTTGGGCTATTGATGTATATGGTTCATTGCTCACCAAATATTTCCGTACGGGTGAAATTGATATGAATGAAGTACACCCTTATATCAGCGAAGGTTTTGGCGAAGACTTTGTGCCAAAGAATTATGATATGAGTGTGATCGACCATTTTGAACAGGTAACGGATAAAGATGGTGCAGTGATGGCAAGAAAATTAGCAAAAGAAGAAGGTCTATTCTGTGGCTATAGTGCAGGCAGTTGTATACAGGGGTTAATGCAATTAAAAAGCAAATTGAAAAAAGAAGATTTGGTGGTTTGTATATTTCATGACCATGGCAGCCGCTATGTTGGTAAAATTTATAATGATCAATGGATGATCGAAAGAGGCTTCCTGGATGTAAAAACTTTCCGTGATGTGGTGAGTGCAAGAGGAACCAAACGTTTAATAACAGTTGAACCAACACAAACTGTATTAGAAGCAGTGGAGTTGATGAAAAAATATGATATTGAACAAATACCAGTTATAAATGGCAATGGGCCATTAGGTGCTATCAGCGAAAGTGGTTTGTTTCAAAAAATATTCAATAACCCGGAGATAAAACATTCATCCGTTCAGGATGTATTAGAGCCATCTTTTCCGGTAGTGGCTTATGATACACCAGTAGAAAAGCTAAGCCATCTTATTAATAGAGAAAATGGTGCTGTACTGGCAAAAGATGAGGCCGGCAATTATCACATTGTTACCAAGTATGATGTGATCCAGTCCCTCGGCAATTAGCACACAATAATGCATTTATCGTCTAAAAGAGGCTCCGGTATCGTTACCGGAGCCTGTTTTTCGTAGTTCTACGATACATAACTGTGTGGTTTCCGCAACAATACTATAGCTCGTTTACGATGGTTTGGGTAAAAACTGTCGTAAAAAAATAGAGTTATTTTGCTCTATAATATTAATGGAATCACAATTACTTTTGTATCAGAAGTTGATTGATAGCTAATCAATCATTATCCAAGAGTCCAATTGAAAGAAACCGTCCAAAAGTCCAAATCCAACTGAGGAACCGTCCAAATCCTTACAAAGACCGTCCAATTTAAAATCCAGTATCAATCAACTTCTTCTTTTTCTTTTTAGAGAAAGACCTGAAAAACTGAGAAATCCAACATCCCAATAAGAAAGACCGAAAGAAGTCCAACAAATCCTTGACAAACCAAACGTCACCGTGTCCAAATCCATGAAAGAAACTAACAGTCCGGAACCCTCCTGCTAAACACAATTTAGCAGGAGGCGCGGTGAACAAGAATCTACTTTTTACACTCTCCTTTCTATTTATTCTCCCAACTTGTTGATTTTGTAAATTCGCAGCAAATACTTGCATGCCTGTTTTAATCGACCAGACCGGAAGAACCGTTTCTATACCCAAAACCCCGCAACGCATCATTTCATTAGTGCCCTCCCTAACAGAATTATTATTTGACCTCGGACTTCAAAATGAAGTTACCGGCATCACTAAATTTTGCATACATCCAACAGAATGGTTTAGTAGTAAAACAAGAGTTGGCGGCACCAAACAACTTAAAATGGATGTCATTCACGAAATGCAGCCCGACCTCATCATCGCTAACAAAGAAGAGAATGTAAAAGAACAAATTGAAGAATTAGAAAAGCACTACCCTATTTGGATAAGTGATGTCAATAACCTCGAAGATGCTTATGAAATGATCGAACAAATCGGCATCATTACTGGTAAAGAACAACCAGCCCATGAAATGATTGATGAAATAAAAAAGAATTTCGCCCAACTCGAAACCCGCAACCCGAAACCCGAAACTTGCTATTTAATCTGGCAAAAACCCTATATGACCATCGGCGGTGATACATTTATACATTCCATGTTACAAGCTGCAGGTTTCAATAACATTTTCGCTAATAAAAAAAGATATCCTGAAGTAACAGTCGCCGAACTAAGAACTCTTAACTGTGAACTTGTATTTCTATCCTCCGAACCATTTCCTTTTCAGCAAAAGCATGTGGATGAATTACAAACCCAATTACCCGAAACAAAAATAGTATTGGTGGATGGAGAAATATTCAGCTGGTATGGAAGCCGCTTATTAAAAGCACCTGCTTACTTTAAGAATTTGCAATCAGCTATAAATAATCGACCTTAGAAGCTATTGACCATTCACCAAATGAGTTTTACAGAAAATAAAAACGACAGAGAAACAAAGCAAGGCGATAAACCGACCCGCAAAAAACCAATGTACCCGGTTAATAATGCATTACGCAATTATTTAAAGTTGCATGGCCGGGAAGTAAAGTTGCCGGTAACATATGACAACCTGTTAAATTATACCTGGTCAACTCCTATCAAAGATAAAAATGGTAAAGATACATTGTGGGAAAAGCTATCGTATGATAGTCGTGACTGGGAATATATCAGGGATGGCCTGGTAAAAATTTATGCCATTCTAAAAACAGAAGGCGATTTTAGTTTTATCAGTCATTTGGATGTTGCGAGAGTTGACTATTGCACATTCGGCAACTCACATCCTTTCCGGATTCGCATCGTAAATAAATTCAACGACAACTACGACCATTATTATATTAAGATAGCAGATGCCTCCAGAGTATATGGATTGGAATTGGAGCATATCCTCTCTCCTAACCGTATTACTTTTTTTACCTGTGCCAATACATTGGTAGAAGAACATATTCCCGGCATACCGGGTGATTCATTTATTCAACAGATGATGGATTCACCTGAAACGAATAAGATACGACTGGCCAAAGAGTTTGTAAAATTTAATGAACGTTGCTTTGTACGGCTGTTGGGTGATATGCGCAGTTATAATTTTGTAGTAGATATTACACCGGATATTGAAGACTATCAATATCGCATTCGTTGTATTGATTTTGATCAGCAATCATACGAAGGAAGAAAGAATTTGTACCTGCCACAATTTTTTAAAGAGAATTATGCCTTTGTTGACCTCAGCCTTTCGCATCTTAATAAAGAATCAATAGAGCAATACCAGTTTGAAGAAAGAACGATGATCACTTACCGGGTGGTATCATCAAGATATCGCATAAAAGAACTGCTGGATATTATGACCAAAGATGAAATTTCTACGCCTGAAAAAATAAACCAGCTAAAAGATGAATTAAATGCATACTTCAACACTACTGTTTTCAGGAAATGTAAATCAATGGGTGATATTGTGAAGACCCAATTGAAACATACGTTGCAAAAGAACCTGATGCTGGTACAAAAAGACCTGGGGAAACACAATGAATAAAAAAAATCGGCTATATTAGCACCCATAAAGATTGTCTGCCTTGCAAGTTTTTTTGCCACTTTAAAAATCAAATACTACTTAATGAAAAAGTACAGAGCCGGTGTGCTGTTCGGCGACGAATTAGAAGCACTCTACAAAGACGCTAAAGACAACCAGTTTGCATTGCCTGCTGTTAATACCATTGGCACCAATACCATTAATGCCACACTGGAAGCCGCTGCAAAAGTTAACTCCCCCGTTATTATTCAATTTTCAAACGGCGGTGCACAGTTTATTGCCGGTAAAGGAATGCCAAACGACCAGTTGCAGGCCAATATTTCCGGCGGTGTTTCTGGTGCATTACATATTCATAACGTAGCAAAATACTATGGAGTGCCTGTTGTGTTGCATACCGACCATGCTGCAAAAAAATGGTTGCCATGGATAAGTGGATTGATCGATGCCGGCGAACAATACTTCAAAGAAAAAGGTCAGCCACTATTCAGTTCTCATATGCTTGATCTGAGCGAAGAGCCACTGGAAGAAAACATTCAAACATCTGTTGAGTATTATAAAAGAATGGCTCCGTTGGGTATGAGTATTGAAATTGAACTCGGTGTTACAGGTGGCGAAGAAGATGGTGTTGATAACAGCGATATTGATAATGCTAAATTATATACGCAGCCAGAGCATGTAGCTTATTCTTACAAAGAACTAAGCAAGGTGGGCAATATGTTTACCGTAGCCGCTGCATTCGGGAATGTGCATGGAGTATATAAATCAGGTAATGTTCAACTTACCCCGGTTATTCTGCACAACAGCCAGGTGTATATTGAAAAAGAATTGAAGACCGGTCCCAAGCCAGTATATTTTGTTTTTCATGGTGGAAGTGGCTCCCCACAGCACCAGATAAGAGAAGCAATTGGCTACGGTGCCATTAAAATGAATATTGATACGGATCTGCAATGGGCTTTCTGGGAAGGTGTTTTGAATAACTATAAAAAGAATGAAGGCTACCTGCAAGGACAGTTAGGCAATCCAGAAGGAGCTGATAATCCCAACAAAAAATATTACGACCCAAGGGTTTGGCTGCGCAAGGGCGAAGAAGCATTCATTAAACGATTAGAAGTTGCTTTTGAAGATTTGAATTGCATTAACCGCAATGCGTAAGCAATTAACAACAGATCAATACAACTTACTTAAAGCTGCCATCTGGCAGCTTTTTTTATTGCTATTCGTATCAATATGCAGGAATAAGTACTGATGCTGCACCTTTTCCTTTTGTTCCATTTTTGGTTCTAAATCAATTAAATTTGGAACAAGAACATACGCCAATGACGGCGTTGTGTGTCATTTCATGAGCAAACCCCTTACTATAGCATTATTACTTTTTTTGTTTTTGCAATCTTGTAAAGACAGAGCCCCTTCATTAGACAAGGTAGTCAAAGAAATGGCTGACTATAAAATGTTTGAATACAAGTTTGTTGGACTCACGGCTGACTCATCCTTACAATGGGCAAGATATGAGGCAATATTATCTAATAGTTCGGAAGCAGACCTCCTAAAGCTATGCGACAATGAAAGCCCTGTAGTTCGTAGTTATGCTTTTCAAGGGTTGGTCGAAAGCAGAAGTTCAAAAATTTTTGATGTATTAGTAAACCATATTTACGATTCAGGTGAATTTGACAGAACTATGGGCTGTATGGTTGACCCATGCTACGTGACAGACTTTTATCTTGAACAAGTCGGATATTTTCCATACGACTCTACCACATTGTATAAAATTAACATTGAACAAAGAAACTATCTGGACTCACTAATGCTTTACGGAAATGAGATAACACTTCGCATGACCAATTATAACAAAATCAGATTAAGGTCAAGAGAATATATGCTTGAGCACTTAACACACAGCGACTCATATTACAAAAGGTTAAGAGAAATTGTATTGTCGGGAGTTATCGAAGCATTACCCGCATTAGCAAAATTCAAAAACTCAAATGATATATCCATTATAAAAGATGTATATGAAAGTGAGGGACTAATTGGGGAAGATTTTGTTTTTGACGCCATCATTAATTTTCCTCACCCAGACCTATTTGACATAGTTGAAGAAGAAGTTACCAATGACCTACGACACGATAATTACTTTGGCGGGTCGAGCTACAAATATTATAAGGCACTTATTCAATATAAAACATCAAGGACCAAAGATTTACTCTCTCAGACAGTATCAAAAAGTGAAAGTGACAATCAAGTAAGGCGGACAAAAAGTGTTAAGTATCTTATTTCAAAAAACCCTGACAATATGTTTGCTGGGCTTTTAAAATGACGAGAAAAGAAACGAACGCACAACATTCAGTTTTGCGTCAGCAGGGGGCGACGAATAAATTCTCATCTTAGTGCTACTATCGGCTACATATCCGGCTGACCGAACACGGATGAGCAATAGAATATATTTTCAATTTTTGTAACTTACATCGGCTGCAGTTCCGGGCTGAATGTTTTCCAAATGCCCTGCCGAACGCAAAGCCCTAACGTTAGCAGCAATAGCATGAGTCAACTATCTTCTATAATCTCTGTTTTCTTACTTGCATTGTTGACTTCTTGTTCAAATGGTAATAATAAAGATATTCGGCCAGTAAACGATACGGCGACTTCCAGATGCAAGTTCTGTAAAGGACAAATACTATTTTCGAGACTCCATTTTATTCACTGCCGATTCATTACCCCTGAAATATTTACCAACATCGGTTGACTTATTAAATTTCAAAGTCTTGAGTCGAGATCATCTATGCAAAATAATAATAGCAGATAGCCTGAGTAATAAGCAGCCTAATTATTTATCAATAACGACATTTAAGAAAATTGACTCAGTATATTTAGTAGAAGTATCAAGTTTAAGCTGCCTTCCTTACACAGGCGGAGGAATGGTTTCTTTCGAGATATCAAAAAGTGGAGATTCGTTAATTATAACAGCAGGTTGGTGCAATGGCTGACTGACGAATATATCCTGGACATACTATCATCTAACACGACTGACAACATTGCGTAAACATAAAAAGATATATAATGACGACAACTCCCCAACACAATGAGCGGATAGCTAAAATGACATTTGCTTCAGTTTATCCGCACTACGTTACAAAAGTTGAGCGTAAAGGCAGGACAAAGGAAGAATTGCATCAGGTAATAAAGTGGCTAACCGGGTTCAATGATAAAAAACTACAACAGCTAATTGACGAAAAAGCAACTTTTGAAACCTTCTTTCAGAAGGCCTCACTAAATCCCAATGCACATCTCATTACAGGAGTTATCTGTGGGTACCGGGTAGAGGAAATCGAAAATCCATTAACGCAAAAGGTTAGGTATTTAGACAAATTGGTAGATGAATTAGCAAAAGGACGTAAGATGGATAAGATATTGCGGGTTGGGTAGATTGGTAGTAATTCAAAAACACTATCATACTCAAACCTAAAACTCTCAACCCTAAATTCTAAACTCCAAACTAATAACTATTTTCGCCAAAAGAACTACCGAATGATTTCTTATAACACTAAAGACTGGTTCACCTTCATTTTCAAATTCCATAAAGCCGATACTTTTCGCAAGTTGTTCCCACTAATTGTTTTACTTTCTGTTTACTCCGGCGTTATTGCCTGGCTGGAACTGGATTATTGGAAGCTTTCGCAAAACAGCTATGTGAAAAATATTCCGCTCATGCATGGCTTGTTAGGTTTTGCCATCTCCATGTTATTAGTTTTTCGTACCAACACGGCTTACGACCGCTGGTGGGAAGGCCGCAAACTTTGGGGCAGCCTGGTAAACAACAGCCGCAATCTAGCTATGAAGCTGGCCACTATTTTACCTGCTGATGATGAAACACAACGAGCTTTTTTCAGAAAAATAATTCCTGCATTCGCCTTTTCCCTGCATAATCATTTGCGCAAAGAAGAAACCCGGCTTGAATTGTTCCAGGAAAAAGAGCATGAGCATTTGTTACATAAAATTGATAAGTCCAAACATATTCCCAACCAGGTGGCCTTGTTAATGTATCAGCATATACATCAGCTACATGTTGATAAAAAAATATCGGGTGAACAATTATTATTTCTCAATGCAGAGTTGCAATCTTTTACTGAT
>LNFJ01000052.1 GCA_001464625.1 Bacteroidia bacterium Ga0077558
TGCTTTTTTATTAATACAAGGAATAAAAACATTGGAAGTAAGAATGGAACGGCATTGTCATAACGCCATGGAAGTAGCCCATTATTTAGAAAATCATATTGCAGTAGCAAAAGTGAATTACACAGGTCTTTCATCACATCCTGACCATTACATTGCTATGAAGCAAATGCGGCATCCGGGGGCCATGCTAAGTTTTGAATTGAAAGGCGGACTGCAAGCTGGTATCGACTTTATGAATAAATTGAAAATGTGTGTTAGAACTGTTTCGCTTGGCACTTGCGATACTTTACTTTCCCATCCTGCTTCTATGACCCATTACAGCGTACCGAAAGAAGAAAAAGAAAAATATGGAATTACAGACGGGTTAATTCGAATGAATGTAGGGATAGAAAATATACAAGATATCATCTCAGACCTTAATCAGGCATTGACTATATAGAGTAATAATTTATTTTTTAAATATAGTTTGTTATGAAACCAAAACTCCTCCTTCTTCTTTTATTAGCATTCAATTTTTCTTTTGCCCAAAAAAAAACAGTCGCAAAAGCCGATCCGTTTGCAGGACTTGATACTGCTTTTCAACGGGTATTAAAAGATAGAAAAGCGGCTGGCTTTGCCGTAGCTGTTGTAAGCAAAGACAAAGTACTTTATGTGAAAGGATTTGGCTACCGGGATTATGAAAATAAAATACCCGTAACTCCCACTACACAATTTGCTATTGGCTCCTGCAGTAAAGCCTTTACTTCATCATTAATCGGCTTATTAGAAAAAGACAATAAACTAGAACTAGATAAACCTGCTACCAGTTATTTGCCAGAACTCCGTTTTTTTAATGACAACATGAATAATATGATTACCGTACGGGATATGATGTGCCATCGTACTGGTTTGCCCCGACATGATTATTCGTGGTATCTTTTTAATACCACATCAAGAGATAGTTTACTGCGTCGAATCCAATACCAGGAACCTACAACAGCTCTAAGACAAACATGGCAATACAACAATTTCATGTTCCTGGCACAAGGAATGATTGCAGAAAAACTAACCGGCAA
>LNFJ01000053.1 GCA_001464625.1 Bacteroidia bacterium Ga0077558
ATCATCAGCGAAGAGGCCAAGCTCCAGGCAATGTTCAATTATTGGAGCAATAATAAAAACATACAGTTTATTTTTTGGTTTGATGATACGCTACGCCAGGTTGAGTCATTCTTTGCGTCGAAAACCAGTGAGCCAATTCAGCTGCTTACTGCAAGAGAGTCATCTTCGTATCTGCTAACAGGAAAAATCGCAGTTTTCGCAGAACATTATCCCATACATAGCAAGGAAGAAGCTTTGTATAAAAAATTAAATCTTGAACAGGTAGAAGTCTTTTCATCCTTAAAAGAGCCACTGTTTCAAAAATTTGGAGGTGATAAGATCATCCAGCTAATGCAGCAACTCGGTATGAAAGAAGATGAAATAATTGAACACAAAATGATCAGCAATGCCATCCGGAAGGCGCAAGATAAAATTGAAAAAAAGTTGCTGATGGAGCAAACAGCCCACTCCCAGGAAGACTGGTTGATTAAGAATTTACCGGAGTAAAACATTTACCAGTAAAGGCTTTTAGCTTATAATCAAACAATCGTTTGCATCTGTTTTTATTAATTTAATTTGGTTGCTAAGAGATGTCTGTGCTATATTTGCACCAGTTCTTTATATCACTTATCAAGAAAGGCAGAGGGTAATGGCCCGATGAAGCCTTGACAACCTACTTCTCATTTTATTGAGAGGAAAGGTGCCAATTCCAACCTGACAGTAATGTCGGGACAGATAAGTCAGATTCACAGCTTCTATAATATCTTCTAAAAATATTCAAAGCTCATCTGATTTATCGGGTGAGCTTTTTTGTTTTCTACCTGTTTCGGTAGTTATTCATAAAGTTTCCCGATAGAATTTCTACTCCCCTTTATTTGATAAGTAATTCAGTAACATTTGACTCGATTCAAAATATTATTGATAGATGTAAAAGACGAACAGCCATTTGTAAAAATCAATTCATTAACATTTAATTAAAAAGAAAGAGACAAATAAATTTGGAAGGCAGGTGGAAAGTCCACTAATTTTATGGAGTAATTATGATAAGCAGAACAACACATACAAATTTTCAGCCAGCTCTAACGAGTTGTTGTATCTGTTGCTTAAGTTGTATGCCGTAAGGTATATACTCCACTCCCGATGGGCAACTTGCCCACTTCCTTTTTAGCTTGCCCCATTAATTCAATTTTGTAAACATTTAAACTTGATTATATGAGTAACAATCTTCACTTCGAAACTTTACAGCTTCATGCTGGCCAGCAAATTGACCCAACAACAAAATCAAGAGCTGTTCCAATTTATCAAACAACATCGTATGCCTTTAATAATGCTGCGCATGCAGCCAACTTGTTTGGCTTGCGGGAGTTTGGTAATATCTATACCCGTATCATGAACCCTACTACGGATGTTTTTGAACAACGTATTGCCGCATTGGAAGGTGGTGTAGCTGCATTGGCAACTGCATCGGGACAAGCAGCACAATTTTTAGCATTAAATAATATTCTGCAGGCCGGTGATAATTTTATTACCACTACTTATCTATACGGCGGTACTTACAATCAATTCAAAGTTGCTTTTAAACGCCTGGGTGTGGAAGCAAGATTTGCTGATGGTGATGATGCAGAAAGTTTTGTAAAGCATATTGATAAGAATACAAAAGCTATTTACTTAGAAACAATCGGTAACCCAAGATTGAATATTCCCGATTTTAAAAAATTTGCAGCGTTAGCAAAAGAATATGATTTACCATTAATTGTTGATAATACATTTGGCGCTGGCGGATATTTATTCCGTCCGCTAGAGCATGGTGCTAATGTAATAGTTGAATCAGCAACTAAATGGATCGGGGGACATGGCACTTCTATTGGTGGTGTAATTGTTGATGGTGGTAATTATAACTGGGGAAATGGAAAGTTTCCTCAATTCACAGAACCTTCCGAAGGATATCATGGTTTAAAATTCTGGGAAGTATTTGGTGAAGGCAATCCTCTTGGCTTACCAAATATTGCTTTTGCCATTCGAGCAAGAGTGGAGGGGCTAAGAGATTTCGGTGCTTCACAAAGTCCCTTCAATGCATTTTTATTATTACAGGGATTAGAAACATTGAGCCTTCGGGTACAACGTCATGTTGACAATGCATTAGCATTAGCACAATGGCTGGAGCAACATCCTGCTGTAGATTTTGTGCAATACCCGGGATTAAAAAGCAGTCCTTACAATCAATTAGCAAAAGAATATTTACCGAATGGTTTTGGTGGCGTACTCAATTTCGGCATTAAGGGTGGAAAAGAAAATGCAAGTAGGTTTATTGATTCCTTGAAACTGGTAAGTCATCTTGCAAATGTTGGTGATGCTAAAACGTTGGCGATTCATCCAGCATCAACTACCCACGAACAATTAAGTGAAGCAGAACAAAAAACGTCTGGAGTGGAACCTAACCAGGTTCGTATCAGTGTGGGTATTGAACATATTGAAGATATCAAAGCAGATTTTGAACAAGCTTTTACTACAGTTCTGAATAAAGAATTAGTAAGCTAATGACAAGTACATTCAACTATAACAAAGCGTTTGTGTTAGAGTCAGGTGAAACCTTACCGGGTTTTCACCTGGCTTATACCACCCACGGTAAATTAAATGCTGCCAAGGATAATGTTGTTTGGATATTTCATGCCCTGACTGCAAATAGCAACCCGGTAGAATGGTGGCCTGGTCTGGTAGGTGAAGGAAAATATTTTGATCCTGCAAAGCATTTTATTATTTGTGTAAACAAACCGGGAAGTCCTTATGGAAGTATGTCTCCCATAACTAAAAACCCGGAAACTGGTAAAAACTGGAATGACAGCTTTCCTGTTTTTACGATCCGTGATATAATAAGAACCTATCAGTTCCTGAAACAAGAATTAGGCATTACAAAAATATTCACTGGTCTGGGTGGAAGCACCGGTGGCATGCAATTATTAGAATGGGCTATTGAAGAACCAGAATTATTTCAACATATCGTTCCTATTGCTACCAATGCTGTTTTATCACCTTGGGGAATTGCCTTTAATGCATCGCAACGATTAGCGATTGAAGCAGATAGCAGTTGGAAAGAAGAACATCCGGATGCCGGACAGAAAGGATTAGCCGCTGCCCGTTCTATTGCATTACTTTCTTACAGGCATTATACAGGGTATGGCATTACACAACGAAGAGATAAAGCATTTGTTCCACTTTGCGATACTGCCAATTATGCTGCAGATAATTATCAACGCTACCAGGGGTTAAAATTGACGAAACGTTTTAATGCCATTTGTTATTATCGTCTTACACAAACTATGGATAGTCATGATGTAGGACGAAACAGGAATAGTGTTGAATCTGCATTGAAAACGATCAAAGCAAGAACATTGGTCATTGGTATTACCTCCGATTTGCTATATCCGATTTTAGAACAAGAATACTTACAACAAACTATACCATGCGCAGAATTATTAACCATTTCCAGCGATTTTGGTCATGATGGCTTTCTGCTGGAGTATGATAAAATAGAAACTGCACTCAAAATATTTATAGACGAGAAAAAATCATATCATTTAAAAATTGTAAACGACTAATATGGAAACACATAAACAACTAACCATTGGTCTATTTGGATTTGGGGTCGTGGGTGAAGGCCTATACAAAGCATTAAAACAAACACCTTCATTGAAAGCGACAATTAAAAAAGTTTGCATTAAAAATTATGGTAAAAAAAGAAATGCACCTGCCTCTCTTTTTACAACCGATAAAGATGAATTACTCAACGACCATGATATTAATGTAATAGTAGAAGTAATTGACGATGCAGATGCAGCTTTTGAAATAGTAACCTATGCATTAAAAAATGGTAAAGATGTAGTAAGTGCCAGTAAAAAAATGATAGCTGAACATTTACCAGCACTGTTGAAACTACAACAACAAACGGGCCGTTCATTTCTTTATGAATCTGCCGCTTGTGCTTCTATCCCCGTTATAAGAAACCTGGAAGAATATTATGACAATGATCTGCTACATTCCATTAAGGCGATCGTAAATGGTTCTACCAATTTCATTCTGACAAAAATATTCGAAGAAGGATTGGATTTTAAACAAGCATTGTTGCAGGCACAAGCGGCTGGCTTTGCTGAAAGCAATCCCAAATTGGATGTAGAAGGTTTTGATGCGGTGAATAAATGGACCTTCTTACTAACACATGCTTATGGAATTGTGGAAGCACCGCAAAATATTCTCTTCAATGGTATTCAAAATATACATGCGGCTGATGCAGTGGTTGCGAATGCAAGAAAGCAGACCATTAAATTAGTAGCGCAGGCTCAAAAATTAAAGAATGGTAAAGTAGCCGCCTTTGTTTTGCCACAATTCGTTAGCAACGACGATCATCTTGCTTTTGTAAAAAATGAATACAATGGCGTAGTGATAGAAAGTGGATTTGCTGATAAACAATTTTTCTATGGTAAAGGTGCCGGTAGTTTCCCTACTGCTTCTGCTGTATTGAGTGATATTTCTGCGCTGCGTTATCAATATAAATATGAATATAAGAAATTGTATCACCACACTCCGCATGAACTGAGCAACGAAATTTTCCTCCGGGTGTATGTAAGTTTTGATGATCTAAATCTTGTTCCAAAAGAACGTTTTGAATGGATCGAAGAATGGCATGCGCAGGAAGAAAGAAAGTATCTGGTAGGTGTAATTGCTTTTTCAGAATTGCTCAACAACAATTGGTGGAAAGAAAATAATACATCCTTAATACTCGCTTCAGATCCGGTAATTGAAGAAACAACTACCCGGGCATTAAAAAAGAAGAGCCTGGAGTTAGCAGGTCTTTTATAAATTTTGTTGTTATTGTTTTTTTAGAGGGCTTACTTTGGTTAGCCCTTTTTTATTTCATTAATTGCGTTTGGTATAACTTTACCCAACAAAGAATATCATGCGGGAATTATCAGTTGTTATAACAGTGATGAACGAGGAGGAAAATATCCGGCCCTTACTGGAGGCAGTTCGTTCTGCCCTGTCCGCCATAGACTATGAAATTGTACTGGTGGATGATGGTTCTACTGATAAAACAAGGCAACAAATTCTTGAACACAGTGATGAGAGAACAACATTGGTGGAACTGCGCAAAAATTATGGACAGAGTACGGCAATGACAGCGGGTATTGATTATTCCCGTGGAAAGTATGTTGCATTATTGGATGGTGATTTACAAAATGACCCCACAGATATTCCGGCGATGCTGGAATTATTAAAGAAAGAAGATTGGGATGTAGTAGCAGGAAATAGAAAAAACAGAAAAGATGGTTTTATTCTTCGAAAAATTCCTAGCAAAATAGCCAACTCACTTATTCGCCGCATGACAGGAGTTTATATTAAAGACTACGGATGTACGTTAAAGGTTTTTAAAAGAGAAATTGCAGAAGAGCTTGGATTATATGGAGAGTTGCATCGCTTTATTCCTGTGTTGGCTAAATTACAAGGAGCCAGAATTACCCAGGTACATGTAAAACATCATGCCCGCATACATGGCAAAAGTAAATACGGACTCAACAGAACTTTTAAAGTAATGAGTGATTTGGTGCTGATGGTGTTTATGCGAAAGTATATGCAAAAGCCAATGCACTTATTTGGCCCGATCGGTTTTGTAAGTTTGGGACTTGGTATTCTTATCAATATTTATTTACTGATATTAAAATTGATGGGAAATGATATCGGCGGCAAACCTTTGCTGATATTGGGTCTTATTCTACTACTTGGTGGAATACAATTTATAACTATTGGAATTGTAGCGGATATAAACACAAGAACTTATTTTGAATCGCAGAATAAGAAAACCTATAATGTGAGAAAAGTATTTCATGCTAAAAAAGAAATTGACCACACAGCAGAGGTGATTCCCTAAGCATTGTTCAATATGCTTTTATTTTCCAGGAACCAATCGTAGAATTTTTGCAAGCCATCTTTCAACTCTGTTGAAGGACGATAATTAAGTAATCGCTTTGCTTTTGAAATATCAGCAAATGTTTTTCGAACATCGCCGGTTTGTTCAGGCAGTTGTTCAATGATGGCCTTTTTATCTGTTACTTCTTCAATCGCTGCAATCAGTTCGTTTAATGAAACAGAATAGTTGTTGCCCAGGTTGATAATTTCGTAGTTTGTTTCTTTATAATCAATAGCAGCAATAATTCCCTTCACTATATCATCCACAAATGTATAATCCCGGCTGGTGTTTCCATCGCCGTACATTGTAATAGGCTCTCCGGCAAAAATGGCTTTTATAAATTTATGAATGGCGAGATCGGGTCGCTGTGATGGCCCGTACACTGTAAAAAACCGCAGCGCTATAAAACGGATACCGTGTACTTTACTGTAAACATGCCCCAGCATTTCACCAGCTTGTTTTGTGCTGGCATAAGGACTAATGGGCATCAGTTGTTCATCTTCCTTCCAGGGAAAATGGTCATTTACTCCATACACACTGCTGCTGGAAGCAAAAACAAAATGTTGAATATTTTTTTGCTGTGCAAAGTCGAGCAGGTTTTGGGTACCAACCACATTCACTTGCTGATAGGCCATTGGATTTAATATACTCGGCCTCACTCCTGCTTTCGCAGCTATATGAATAATGGCATCGACAGGTTCAATAATGTGCTCAGCAAGTTTCGCTGGGGAAGTAGTGGATATATCGAGTTCTAAAAAATGAAAATTCGGATTGGCTTTAAAGCCACGAATATTTAATTGCTTTATTTCTACTGAATAGAACGTATCAAAATTATCAATGCAGGTAATTTTTATACCTGTGTTGAGTTGTAATAAAGTTCTTATAAGATTGCTGCCGATAAAACCAGCTCCACCCGTTACGACATAATGCTTCATATTATAATCATCGCAAGATAGCAAGAATTGTTGTCTCAATTTTTGCTCCCCAGGCAACCCCAGCCTGTAAAAAAAATGGTAATTTAATAATGGATTCAGAATCATAAAGAACAATTATATTCTTCTCCTTTACCGCCAGAAATTTTATTCATCTCTATACGATTTAACTAACTGAGATTCTTCCTATACATTCATTGAGAAAGTAAACGACGATCATCTAATAATTAACATTTTTATAAATAAAGGATGACTTATTCTACGTCAATCTATGGAAGAGCATTCTGATATGAATCGGGGTTCTATTTTCTATATCAATTTGAATGCTAAATTAATTCCAAAAATACCAGCTAAGCGGTGGGCACAACGGAGTTTATCCCCCACCCATTGTATATCTCTCCTCTCCTGCATCAGATTATATGAGTGGAATAATTATAACTGTTGATCGTGGCTGGGAGATAATTACAGTAATCTTTACAAGTTAAACCTGTTTACCTTGGTCCATTTTTTATAAATAACGGTGCAAAAAATGAAAAAAACCGTGTAAATAGGAGATTACCCGCTATATTTGCACTCCCAAAAGTGTTCGGGAAGTAGCGCAGGCCGGTAGCGCACCTGGTTTGGGACCAGGGGGTCGCAGGTTCGAATCCTGTCTTCCCGACTAAAAGCTGTAAGTCATTGACTTGCAGCTTTTGTCTTTTAATGAAATAGCGAAATTTTACTCTTTTTAAAACCCTTTATAAACACCTGTAGGAGCAACAGTTTGCTTTGTGAGAATTTTCTCAGCCACCATTTTCTGTATAACATTGTTGGATAACCATGTCGCCTCGTTTTGTTTCTTTAAAGAAGCTAATGGTTTTACTTGCAATACACTTTGTTGTTCAAGAGAGAGTAAGTCAAACATAATACATTCCCAAATTGCCGTACTGCCGTTTTTATTTTCTGGAACTGTTTTCAAACTCCGATAATCCCAGATATGGTTGTAGTAAAAACTAGCTGGATACTTTGTTCGGACACCTTTTTTTAAAGAAATGGCTAATGAAGGGTCTACTTTGGCGAGAGTAAGTACAGCATCAATCCCTTTTTCGCAAAGTGCAAAATAGGCAGCTTCCTGTGTAAAACGGCTCATTTCATATACACTAAACCCATTGCTGTAAGAAACTGCATCATATCCATATGATTTAAGTTCTTGTACAGTGGCTTTTTCTATTGCTGCTTGCAATGAATCATTATTACCAGGTACAATCGCCACTACAAGTATTTTCTTATGTTGATATGGCAAAGGATATTGTGCCTTCCAAATTGTTTCTACTCGTGGTGTAACGCAACTTTGTAACAACGAAAATAAAAATATTGATAATACAAGCTTAGGCATAGTTTAGTTATTCAATTGCAAAATAGAAGAAACCATGCAAGCAGGCCATGAGACCCGTTACTCGTAGAAATGATTATTATCAGATACTAGGGGTGACAAATAAGTTGATCAACTGGCGACTGTTGTAATTCAGGACTTATAAAAGGAATTCCCAGATTCATTCCTCGTAACACCAGTAATATACCCATAGCTGAAATAAATACCGGCACCAGCTTTTGCAGGGAGATTCCCCAACCAGGCTTTATCATTTGCCCGGCGTAGCCTGCTAACATCATAGCAGGTAATGTACCTGCACCAAACATAGCCATAAAACCTACACTTTGAAATATTTCTGTAAATGAAAGTGTAGCTGCAAGAGCAATATAAATCATACCGCAGGGTAGCAAGCCATTGGCCATTCCCATCAATAAAAAGCCAGAAGGCCGGATTGCAGATTTTAATAAAGTTGATATCTGACGTTGAACAAAAAAATAAAATCGGTTAAGAAATTTTAAATGAATTGTTCTATGCCGTAGAAAATACAGAACTGAAAGCCCAATTATAAATGCTCCCATTATAATTGAAAAGTATTGCTGATAACCGGCAATGTAAATTCTTCTTCCTGCCAAACCGAATAATAAACCAATACCTGAATAGGTAATAATTCTACCGAACTGGTATAACAACAGAGAAAGAATTTTTTTTGTTTTTGATAAATGATGAATCGGCAAGGCCAGGCTTAATGGGCCACACATGCCTATACAATGAAGGCTGCCTGCAGCACCCAATACAAATCCGGATATTAGTACAGGCAAGAGCATTACAATACAGTCAGGCTTTTTTCAGCAAAATAATTTTTTCCTCCGCTGCTCCAGTTGATTTTCACTGTGTAGCTGCCCGGTGAAATGACAGTTGGGTGAAAGACTTGTATTCCATTTGTCCCTGGCTGCAACAATAATTTTTTATCTTTTTTCTGATCGTAAGCACAATAGAATAGAACATCACCGGAAATATCTTTCTCTTTCATTTCCTGCGGCAATTCTAACGTAATACCGGCATCAGTTTGTTCTATTTTAACAGCGGAACTCAATTGATTAACCCGGTTAGTGCCATCAATTACCTCCTGGTAGCGGAGTTCACTTTTATAATAATCTTTCTCCACCAGTTCGTAATTGGTAGATACGGAACGATAAACCAGGTAGGTCATTCCTGCCCCAAAAGCAATAAAAGTCAGTAAGAGTTTGTTTCCCCAATTCATAACTAATAAGTTTAATATTTACCAAACGGGCCTGCAAAATTTGTAGTTAGTGTAGTGATTTTTTTATCACCATCATACAGGCCAATCTTTATTTTAAGTTTTCGGCTGTTCACAAATTTTCGTGGCAGCACTACAAAGAAAGAGCCGGAAGCCTGGTCTTCTTGTTTTAAGTGAATATTGGTGGCGCCAATCAACTCAATTTTTCCAGCATTCTTCGCTTCACCTTCCAGCTGAAGCGTAACAGGCATATCTTTAATGGTTTTGTTGATTACTTTAATATTAAAAAGATTGCTAAGGCTATCGGCACCTCTTTCCTGGTACACCATCCCCTTGGTACGGATAATAGTGCCGTCTATATCTTTCCGGCTAATCAATAGTAAAGTAAGAATGCCGGAAAGCAATATCAGCAATACGGTATAAAATTTCATCCTTCCGGTATAGCGAAGTTTTTTTCCTTCGGTAATGCCGTTTTCTGATGCATAACGGATTAGCCCTTTGGGGCGATGTACGGCTTCCATCATTTTATTACAGGCATCAATACAGGCCGTGCATCCCACACACTCCATTTGTGTACCATTGCGAATGTCAATACCAGTGGGGCACACCTTTATACATTGAAAACAATCAATACAATCGCCGGTATTTATTTCAGCCACCTGATCTTTTTTGAACTTATCTCTTGGTTCTCCCCGCTTATGATCGTAGGCGACAATCATCGAGTTTCTGTCGAGCAGCACACTTTGCAAGCGGCCATATGGACATATTACAGTACAAACCTGTTCTCTGAAGTAAGCATATACACCATAGAAAATAGCAGCAAATAAAATGATAGAAAGAAAACCGACAAAATGTTCAGTAACCGGTTCGCTGATTATTTTTTTCAACTCATCTATTCCGATGATGTAAGCAAGAAAGAAGTTGGCAATAATAAAGGCCAGTAAAAAAAAGGCGACATGCTTGGTAATCTTCTTTCTTATTTTCTCTGCTGTCCACGGAGAATTACTCAGCATCTTTTGTTTGGCTGCATCACCTTCTATCAGGTACTCTACTTTGCGAAAGAGCATTTCCATAAAGATTGTTTGCGGGCATACCCATCCGCAAAACAAACGGCCAAAGGCTGCAGTAAAAAGAACGATGAAGATTATAAACGTAACCATCGTTAAGCCGAAGATGAAAAAATCCTGTGGCCAGAATATTTTTCCGAAAATGATAAACTTAGCTTCGGGAATATTAAATAGGAAAAGCGGCCTGCCATTCATTTTTATAAATGGTAAAGCAAAAAATAAAGCAAAGAAACCCCAGCTAACCCATGTGCGGACATTAAAGAACGGCCCAACAGGTTTTTGTGCAAACACCCATTTCCGTTTTCCCTTTGCATCTATAGTGGCTATCCGGTCACGAAAGGATTCTGCCTGCTGTTTGGTTTTTGTTTCCATTGTCTTGTTAATAACTAATCTGCGGCGAACTAATTGATCATTACTTTTTTAGAATCAACAGCTGTAGAATCAGTAGCAGGTGCAGGCTCTTCTTTATACAATTCTCCATCAGGTGCTTTAGGTGTGGCCGGTTTTGTTCCTTTCAGCGTTTTAATATAGCTTGTCAGTTGTGCTATTTGTTTAGCTGAGAGATCGTCTTTCCAACTTCTCATCCCTTTGCTGGTGCCGTACTTGATTGTTTTAAAAATATCTTTTACACTACCACCGTACAACCAGTAATCATCTGCAAGGTTGGGGCCCACGGCATTACCACCACCATCTGCACCATGGCAGGCAGGGCATTTGCTGGGATCCATAAAGATGGCTTTGCCGGCAGCAATATCTTCTGCCCCTGTTAGTAGTGTTACAGTGTTTTCGTCCACAGCATCACCTTTCTTTTTGAGGTATTCCTGTACTCTTATTTCAGCCTTTGCAACAGAAGTTTCATATTCCTGCTTGCTGGAAGGGCCGGTATGAGAAACCTCAAAACGCCACAGGTATACAATTGCAAAAACAATAGTGGCATAGAAACCATACAGCCACCATGGTGGGAGACGATTGTTCAACTCACGGATGCCATCATACTCATGCCCTAAATCAAGCTCGGCTTCCTGGCTCACAGGACGAAGTTTATTTACCCTATCCCACCAGCTAAGTTTATTGGCTTTTTCTTCAGCAGTTATTACGGGCTGTATCCCTGAGTTTACTTTTTCTTTCTTTAGCAGCGATTTAATATTAATCAACAGGGCGATTATAATTAACAGCTCAAGAAATAAAACAGTGACCATTAAGTAAAAGGTAGAAGCGTCCATCCCACCTATATCAGTTGCTTTTTTTACTGTAGCTTCAGTGGTTGTAGCATCCTGCGCAGTAAGTGATGTATAGCTTGCAAGCAGCAAAAGCAGCGTCATTGCAACTTTGTCACCAGCATTTTCAGTTTTTCTTTTTTTAAGTTTTATCTCGGCTGCACCAATTACTATATTGGCCAGAATACCAATAACAATTACAAGCAGAGTCATCAATGTAATTAACGTTACTGCTAGCGGGTTACTAAAGATAGAAGGCACCGGAGGACCACCGGCAAAACTGGCAGTACTAAAAAGCAGTAATGTAGCTATCAGCCCGGAGAGATGTTTTAATTTGTTTCGCATATAAAAATTGTTGCGGTTGGTTATTAATTTTTATTGTCGAGGGGAATTCGGCTCACATCATTGTAGTCTTCTTTTTTGGTTTTGAATACCCAGGTTAGCATTACTACAAAAAACAAGAAGAAGATGGTTAATGACAACAGCCCCATTATATCTACACCGCTTACTTTTTCTAAATAATTAATGAACTTCATACACTTTTATTTATTTGTTTGGGTAATGGGTTTTGGTTCTGCTTGTATATCTTTTCCGAGCCGTTGCAGATAGGCTATCAATGCAATTATTTCCCTGTCTGATGATGTTTCAATCTTATCTTTTTTCAGATTAGCTGTAATAGAATCGGCTTGCTTCATCAAATCAACATTCGCTATTTTGTCGTAATCTTTTGGATAAGGAACCCCCAATGTTCTCATGGCCCTGATTTTTGCAGGTGTAGATGAAATGTCCAGTTTATTATCCAGCAGCCATACATATCTTGGCATGATGGAACCTGGTGATGTTAAACGAGGATCATACATATGTGTGTAGTGCCAGGAGTCAGGTCGTTTGTTTTTATCAGCACCTTCCCTTGCCAGGTCTGGACCGGTTCTTTTACTTCCCCATTGAAAAGGATGGTCATATACAAACTCACCGGCTTTTGAATACTCTCCATACCTGGCTACTTCATCGCGGAAAGGCCGTATCATTTGTGAGTGACAGGTATAACAACCTTCTCTTACATAAATATCTCTTCCCTGCAATTCCAACGGAGTGTAAGGCTTTACACTGGTAATAGTTGGCACATTGGATTTTATCAGAAAGGTGGGAATCATTTGTACTAATCCACCAATAGCAACAAGAATTAAACTAAGTACCAGCATGGTTAATGGCTTTCTTTCAATAACACGGTGCCAGTATTCTTTTTTCTTTGACACTGCTTTTACCAATGCAGGTGCTTCTGCTGCTTCATTTGCAATAAATTTCCCTTGTGCAATGGTTTTATAAAGATTATACACCATGATAAATGCCCCAATCAGGTAGAGAGTGCCGCCAACGCTACGGGCAATGTACATAGGTATAATATTGGTGACAGTTTGCATAAAGTCAAACTTCAATTGTCCTTCCAATGTAAATTGTTTCCACATCAGGCTTTGTTCAAACCCTGCCCAATACAAAGGCACCGCATAAATAATGATACCGATGGTGCCCAGCCAAAAGTGATTGGTAGCTAATTTCTTTGAATACAAAGTGGTTCCCCACATTTTAGGAATCATATAATATAGAATGGCAAATGCCATAAAACCATTCCATCCTAATCCCCCTATGTGCACATGGCCTATCGTCCAATCGCTAAAGTGTGAGATGGCATTTACGCTTTTCAAACTGAGTAATGGTCCTTCAAATGTGGCCATACCATAACAAGTAATCGCAACTACCATAAATTTTAAAACAGGATCTTCTCTAACTTTATCCCATGCACCACGGAGGGTAAATAAACCATTCAGCATACCGCCCCAGCTTGGTGCAATAAGCATAATGGAAAAAACAACACCAAGTGATTGTGCCCAGTCGGGTAATGCAGTGTATAACAAATGGTGAGGGCCTGCCCAGATATAAATAAAAATCAATGCCCAGAAGTGAATAATGGAAAGTTTGTAAGAGTAAACGGGGCGATTAGCTGCTTTTGGCAGAAAATAATACATTAAACCCAGTACTGGTGTGGTAAGAAAAAAGGCTACAGCATTATGTCCATACCACCATTGTACCAATGCATCTTGTACGCCTGCATACCAGCTATAGCTTCCGGTAGCAGAATAAGGCAGTTCGATAGATCGAACGATATGTAATAACGCAACAGTAACCCAGGTAGCAATGTAAAACCAGATAGCAACATACAAATGCCTTTCCCTTCTTTTCAATATAGTGCCAAACATATTGATACCGAATATTACCCATACTAATGCAATGGCAATATCAATTGGCCAAATTAATTCTGCGTATTCAGCACCATTGTTGAGACCAAGTGGTAAGGTAATGGCCGCAGCAACAATTATCAGTTGCCAGCCCCAGAAATGAATCCAGCTTAACCTATCACTGTACATTCTTGTTTTGCACAATCGTTGCAGTGAGTAATAAATACCTGCAAAGGAAGCGTTACCTACAAAAGCAAAAATAATAGCATTGGTATGCAACGGACGAAGACGGCCAAAAGTAGTAGGTGCCCAGTTCAAACTGATGGCCGGATAATACATTTGGATAGCAGCCCAAAGGCCCACTATCATACCTACGATGCCGAAAACAACGGTAGCATAGCCAAATGCTTTTACAATCTTGTTGTCGTAATAAAATTTTTCAATCTGCAGGTCTTGATTTGTTTCTTGCATAACTGCTATTATTTAGTTTGATTTGGTTTATTCTTTAGATGAAGAAGGTTTGTCATCAAAAAGGATTCGGGATGGTGGCGAGTAATCATCCTCAAATTGTCCTGATTTTACTCCCCATAAAAAAGCGATCAGGAATAAAGCGGCTACAGTAATGCTGGCAATCAGGAGAATAATAATGACACTCATGTTCTTTTTTAAGATGGCGTAAAAGTAAAAGCTGGGCTAACGGTAATACATAACAGGTGTCAACAGGAAAACTGATTTTTATCATCTAAAAAAGATGATGCAAAACAAGATTACAGGTTCATGCGGCGGGCTAGCAAGCTACTGCTGCCAAATGTGATCAATAAAATACTTAGTGAACTGGTTGGCATCAGGATAGCAGCAATAAGTGGAGACAGATTTCCCTGCACAGCAAAGAATAATCCGATTATATTATACACAATGGATAATACAAAGCTTGCCACCACAATATTTCGGTTAGCATGGCAAAGCCGTATAAATTTCGGAAGCAGGGCCAGTTGCTTTGCTTCTATGATGCCATCGCTGGAAGGAGTAAAATTATTGGTTTGTTCTGCAACAGCTACACCAATGTTACTTTGCTTTAAAGCCCCGGCATCATTCAGGCCATCACCGATCATCATTACTTTTTCTCCCTGGTCTTGCAGGTGTCTAATATAACGTAGCTTATCTTCTGGTTTTTGATGAAAGCGAAGGGTGGCCTTTTTTCCCAATAGATGCTGCAGGTTATTTTTCTCGGCATCATTATCGCCTGATAAGACAGAAAGCTGGTAATCCTTTTTTAATTGGTGGAGCAATCCAGAAATTTCACCCCTGTAATGATTGCTGAACTGAAAAAAACCTTGTAATCGACTTTCAATACTAACAAAAATGGCCGTTCCGGTTTGCCGGCTTGCCAAACGGGTTACAAAATGATAAGAGCCCAGCTTGATTAAATCATTTTGCACAAACCCTTCAATACCTTCGCCAATTGTTTCCTTAAACCCCGCTACTTGTGGTAGCTTTCCTTCTGCAAGATGTTTTGCCAATGCTTTGCTTAATGGATGAGAAGAACAGGCAGCCAATGCGGCTACCTGTTGCAGTTGATAAGCAGTAAGGCTGGTTCCTTCATAAGTAATATGTTGATGTTGGGTGGAAGTAAGTGTTCCGGTTTTATCAAAAACAATATGGGTTACTTTGGCAACTTCTTCAATGGTTTGTGCACTGCGCAGGTAAAAATGATTACGGCCCAGTATCTGCAAGATATTTCCGTTTGTAAAAGTATTGGATAATAACAATGCGCATGGACAGGCAATAATAAATATAGCGGTTACGGCAGGCCATAATTTGGCTGGATCATTTAGTTGCCAGTAAATAGCTGTGGAGATGGCAATAACGAAAACGATATAGGTAAAGTATCGGCTAAGTAAGTGAACAAACGAAACCTTTTTGTTTGCTTCATTCTTTTTGAATTCATCTCTGTTCCAAAGTTTGGTAAGATAACTCTGCGCCACTTCCTTTACTACCAGAATTTCAATATTACCTTCCGTTTGTTTACCACCCGCATACACTAACTCGCCTACTTCTTTTAATACGGGTAGCGATTCGCCAGTTACAAAACTGTAGTCAATAAAAGCTTTTCCTTTTGTAAGAATACCATCCGCCGGAATCAATTCTTCATTGTGAATAAGCAGTGTATCTCCCGGTTTTATATCGGGCAACGCAGTTGGTGTTTCTACATCATCTTTAGTTATCGAAACTGCTATTGGAAAATAAGAGGTATAATCTCTTTCAAATGAAAGTTGGCGATAGGTTTTGTCTTGCAGAATTCTACCGGCAAGCATAAAGAATACAATACCCGTCATAGAATCAAAATAGCCGCCGCCAGTACCGCTTATTACTTCATAGGCACTGCGGATAAAAGTAATAATGATAGCGAGGGCAATTGGCGCATCAATATTCAGGAATTTATGCTTCAGGCTTTTGAATGATGAAATATAAAAAGGAAGTGCTGAGTACAACAAAACAGGAATGGCTAAACCAAAATTCAGCCAGCGAAAAATGGTTCGCAATCCAACTTCGGTAGTATCAATACCCAGGTATTCCGGAAAACTCATCAGCATAATATTACCAAAGCAAAACCCTGCTATGCCCAACTGCAGTACCATACTTTTATTGATGGCAGGTCTTTTTTCCTTCAGGTCGTTCAGGCTGATATAAGGTTCATATCCAATGCTGGTAAGTGTTTCGGCTACTTTTCGGAGAGTGGTTTTGTTAACCAGAAAAACAATGTCTACTTCTTTACGTGTAAAATTTACTTTGCTGGAAATGATGCCTTCATCAATACGGTGCAGGTTTTCCAATAAATAAAGACAGGAACTGCAATGCATTTGCGGCAGATAGAGAGTTACATGCACTTGTTTGTCGTTCCTGAAACTGGTGAGTTTGTTTTGTATTTTCTCATCCTCTAAAAATGCAAATTTGTCTTTCCGCACATTAATACGTTGACTGATACCTGGATTTTTATTCAGATCATAGTAATCGCAGAGATCACTTTGATTCAAGATCTGGTACACCATTTTGCATCCCTCACAACAAAAATTCTTTTCCTGAATATTAATTTTATCGTTGCTACATGATTCGCCGCAGTGGTAGCATAGTATTTTATTGTCGGTAAAATTTGACCCTGTCATAGTTTTATCCAAGATAGGATGCTAAAATACAGAGGCTGTATTCCAGGGGAAGTGAGCAAGTTCAAAGACGGAACTGATTTTTATCAGGTATGGCAGAAAATGGACTGGCTGGGCTTGATTAAACATCAAAGCCCTGCCAGTAATGATGACAATTCTTTAGTTCAATGAAATCTGATTTGGTTGTTCAAACAGTTTAAGTGCTTTTGGAAAAAGCATATTATTTTCTAAATGTACATGCTGATGCAAGTCCAGTTCAAATGCCTGCAATGCTGCCAAACATAATCGGTAGGTAGTGCAGGCATCAGCTGGTGGAGTATAATCGTTGGTCAGTTTCCTTATTTCAGCTAGCATAGTACCTGCATGGTCATGTTCTTGCTCCATCATGTTGATTGGAGAAAGCAGGAAAGTCCTGTTAATGACAAGTTCTCTTTCCTCAGTCAACTGTTTTTCTATTTCTTTAATCCGTGGGAATAATACAAGCTCTTCTTTCTGCATATGCGCTTCCATTTCTTCTTTTACGGCAGTAAATAGTTGAAGCACTTTTATCATCTCCGGATGATGTTCGCCATGTTTAGAAGCGACTTTTTGTAAATAGCCCAGTATAGCAGGCATTTCTTTTTTTACATAAGTATGATGTGTGGTAACAATATGTGTTGCCAATTGTTCCAGCGACATATTTGCGTAGTTTATTGTAACGGGCCCGGAGGTAACTTGTTCGGTGTTTTCAAGTGCAGCCACTACTTCTTCCAGTTTTAATTCACTTTGAGTACAGGCCTGTGCTAATGTACGTTTCCCCTTGCAGCAAAAATCGAGATGATATTTTTCGAACACCGGTGCAGCCCGATGGTTTCCGTTTACAATTTGCGCCAGGCTCATTGTTACTAATTCGCTCATGATAATTTATTTATTAGTCATTAAAATTGTTTATAAATCTTTTTTTCTAAATTTTCTTACGGCCAACCAAAGTGGAAGTATGATCCAGAGGAGCATAATACCCGTGGTGAAAAGAATACCCGTACCGCTGCCAAAAAAGTCTTTGTACAATGCGCCGGTGTATCCCATTAATGCGCTGACATCCATTTTAAGCATAATGAAAATTCGCCCAAGGTCGATGGGATTAAGGGCTGAAAGCAACAGTGTTATTTTTTCGAGCGGATAATCACTAAAAGAAAAAAGTATCAGCAATACAAGGCTGTCATAAATAAGTGTAAAATAAAACCACAACAATAAAGCAAACCCGATGCCTCTTGCTTTATCCCGGGCTACTACCGCGGCATAAAAGGCGATCGAAGTAAATACTAGTGTTAAGGAAACACCGGAAAATAGTAATGCAAAGCCAATGTCATTTGGAGCAAATAGTAAAACGGGAATACCAACGCCAATAATAAATGCACTGAGTAGTGAAATGGCTACTCCGGCGTATTCGCTTAATAGTATTCTGGTGCGGCTCATCGGTTGCGACGACATGAGTTCGATAAACTCGTACGAATTATAATAATGAATGGTGGTGAAAACAAG
This sequence comes from Bacteroidia bacterium Ga0077558, assembly GCA_001464625.1. GTDB lineage: Bacteria > Bacteroidota > Bacteroidia > Chitinophagales > Chitinophagaceae > JJ008. Next base: position 18,680 of record LNFJ01000053.1, read on the forward strand.
GCTAACAAGAGGGAGAACGATGAGCACAATATTCAGCAGACTCAGCATGGCTTTACTACTGTTGTCTTCCATTTGGAACATACTGAGTGAAACCACAAACAGGAAAATAGTATAGGCAATCACTATCTTGCTTCGGAGAATATCGTAGAGCACATATCGGGATAGCTTTAGCATAAAAAAAGTTTAATAGATTTTTTCGTCATTTTTTGGTTCAAACATTTTATCGATCCAGTTGGAGTTTATAACATCGCCTTTCATGATCCTGGCAATGGCTTTTCCTAACCGTAACTCTCCAGTTTCTTCTTGCAGGGTGCCAATGTCTTTGATGAACTGCATTTTACCTTCCTGCATATACATTACATGTGTAGTTATTTCATCGAGATCGCTGAGAATATGAGAAGTAATTAAAATCAGTTTGTCCTTTTTCTTTTCGGCAATGATTTTTTCTTTTAGTATTTCGGAGGCTAATGGATCCAGACCTGCTGTTGGCTCGTCCAAAATAAGAATGGCCGGATCGAATAGAAAAGCGATAGCGGCACTTACTTTTTGCCGGGTGCCACCGCTTAGTGTACGCATGGGTTTTTCAAATATTTTTTCGAGCTTAAATTTTTTGATCAGCTCTTCATCCGTTTGACTTGTTTCTGTTTTTCGGATTTGCTTTAGCATGCTGAATAGCTGACCAATTTTCATGTTGTCGGGGTAGCGGCCAATCTGTGGCATATAGCCAATTATTTTTCGATAAGAGGGGTCGGTGTCAATGATCTGCTCATTCACAAATATTTTACCGCTATTGGGTTTCACCATTCCCAGGATTGATTTTATCAGGGTTGTTTTTCCTGAACCATTCGGACCGATAAGAGAGATGACTTGCCCTTTTTCAAATTCCACCGTAATATCATCCAGTACTTGTAATTTTTTAAATCGCTTGCTGATATGTTCAATTCGAATCATAATTTATTAGGTTTCATCATTGGTTGATTGTCTACCAGGTTGGTTGGAGTAAGTCCCGGAATTGCTTTTTCTGCTTTATCCAGTAGGGAAATGGTAAAGCTTCTCATTAATAATAAGGAATGAGGATTTTGTTCTACGATCATGGAATACATACTTACCGGATGATAAGGTATATCGCCAGTGCCGTCTTTGTTAATGTCATATCCTTCATATTTATCCCAGTAATTGTTGGAAAAATAATTTAGCATCATGCTACCATTGGTGGCTAAGTCGAAAGAGTTGCCATAGAAATTATTAAAGCGAAAATTATTATCATCACAGCTGGACTGTACTTTAATTCCCCACCCGTTTTCTTTGAAGATATTTTTTTCGATGGCGATCCGGCTACTGCCTTCCATATGGATGGCAATCGTATTCTTAAAAAATGTATTGTGCTGGATACGGCTATCGGTAATATCTTTTAACAGAATGCCATAGGCAGAAGAACCCCAGTTTTGCTCAAAATGATTGTTGAGCATAATTACCTTTTTTGAATACATCACTGCTACTCCGGCTCCGTTATTTCTGAATGTATTATTCAGATAGGAGTTGTCGCTGGAAAACATAAAATGCAATCCATACCGGATATTCTTTTCGCTCCAGTTCTTTCTAATCGTTGAGTGACTGACAAATTCAAGGTAGATGCCATCCCGGTGTCCCTTCAGCGTATTATTTTCAATCAACATCTGGCTGCATTTCCACAGGTGAATACCATTACCTGATGAATGTTCTGATTTGTTGGTACCGGTGATCGAGTTATTACGTATAGTACAACGGGTTGAATTTGCAATATGAATAGCAAATGAAGTGTTGCTAAATATATTTTTTTCAATTAAAATATTGGTAGCATCAATGATCTTAAGTCCTGCAAAGTCGTGCATAGAAGAATAGCCGGCATTCGCAAAGTGAATACCACGGATAAAAATATTTTTACCGGTCAATGTGAGTATCTCGTTTTTTTTTCTCCATCCAATACAGGAGTATTGACACCAATCAGGTGAATAGATTTGTCAAGAATGATATTTCCTTCTTTATAGGTGCCTGCGTGTAGTAGAATAGTATCTCCGGTTTTTGCAATCTTAATGGCCTGCTTTAAACTTCTTATTGCCTTATCTTTACCCACTATGATGGTGCTGGCAAACGAAGTATTTATTGCAAAAAATAATAGTATTGGAATCAGCCACTTCATTTTATAAGTATATTATAAAGAGTTGCCCAATTGGTAATTCTGCTGCCTTCGATTTCATCAGCCTTCTTTTGGGCTTCGGCCTTGTTTTTGAACGCTGCGGCATTGCCACCCATGGGACTTTTTAGCTGACTGCTGACAACAAACTCAGCCTTTTTCACTTCAATGAATTCGCCATTGTTATAATCAACAAATAAGGTTTTGGAAATGCTGCTTAGCTCTACACCCCGGCGTTTAAAAAAGGTTGCCACACAATGGGAGTCGTCGAACTTATAGATCTTACCTTTTTTAGTTACGATCTCAGCACCAAATTTGGCATCCATGATCGTCATTTTGCATTCTGCACAGTTGTCTTTCCCAAAATTTATTTTTTCTGGCTTTGGGTTACAGCTTCCGAGGAAAAGACCAATTGCTAACAGTGAAACGATAGTGTGCATTTTGTTAATCGATGTCATTTTGTTTTGTTTTTTATATTTCCGCCATTCAAAAAACCATATTATGAAAAAGATGAAGGTTACAGCTACTATTACCCATCCACCTGTATCAGGATAAGAATAGGAATCAAAATTCAATAATTTTTTATGCCCGATCAAAGGCGGTTGATAGGACAACCCGGGAACCTGTATAGCAGCAGTAGGATCAAGATTATGTCCATAATCATAACCCCACAGGTAAAAATCTACCATTGCGGCAATGCCACCCAATACTGAAAGTATAAGATAGATAAATAATAGCCTGCGGCTTCCTATGATAGCAATCGCCAATCCGAATAATACAAAAAAGCCCAAAATATAGATAAGGAAATCAAATTCAGGAAACATACTGGCTTCAATGTGCTTCATGCCTATATAATGATTAAGGCCATTAATGATCTCTACCTGCCCTGTTATTTTATATAGCCAGATTTGCATCGAAAGTCCTTCGGGGTATTGCGGTGCGATCAGGTAAATAGACCATGCTGGTACAAAGAACATGATACACATGGCCAACGACCCGATAAAAATTATGATTCTTGATGTATTGCTTAGTTTCCTTTTCATGAGAAAGCTGATTCGTTTAAGAAAAATCCGGGTAACCTAAAAGGATAACTTTTATTTGTTTGCAGGAGGTAATAACACTCCGTCGATTACATGGATAATCCCATTTGAAGCGGGTATGGAAGCGACAACAGTCGCTGAATTATTTACCATAACCTTGCCATCTTTTTTAGAGATAGTTATATTTCCTCCATTTACCTGATTGAATGTTTGTCCATCTTCCATCATTTCTATTTTCAAGCTTCCTACATATACATGATATTGTAAGATGTCTTGCAACTGCGCTTTGTTTTCATCTTTCATCAGATTGTCCAATGTTTCTTTTGGAACTTTATCAAATGCAGCATTGGTTGGTGCAAAAACTGTAAAAGGGCCAGCATTCGACAGCGAGTTAACAAGGTCGGCTTGTTTTAATGCAGCTACCAGTGTAGTGTGATCTGCAGAACCCACAGCGATTTTTACTACATCTTTTGCAGACTCATCATCTTTCACAGCAGATTGTCCCCCTCCGGGTACAGTTTCTGTTTCCGTAGTAGTTGTATCGCTGGTTTCCTTTGGCGTTTCATTGCAGGAAAAGAAGAGAAAAGCGGATAGTACAAGTGCAGTACCAAGAATCTTTTTCATAAAAAATATTTTTATAGTTTAAAGTGAGCAGGCTTTCGTCAGGCCTGCTCACTTTGATAATTATTTTTTTGTAGTATCTGTAGTAGTTACAGCTGGCTTATTAGTACCAGTACTAAAAAGAAGCGGAACACTGGATCCTGCTGGTGAAACTCTCAGGTAACCTTGCATTTCCTGGTGTAGCGCTGAACAAAAGTCTGTACAATAAAATGGTACAATACCTGGTTTATCTGCCACCCATTTTAATGTTTGGGTTTCACCAGGCATGATGAGTATTTCAGCAGTATTAGCACCTTTAATTGCAAAGCCGTGCGGCACATCCCAATCCTGTTCAAGATTCGTAACGTGGAAATACACTTCATCTCCTACTTTTATTCCTTCAATATTATCGGGAGTAAGGTGAGAACGGATTGCTGTCATCCAAATATGCACCTGATTTCCTTTGCGTTCTACTTTTGATTGTCCTTCGCCTTTTGCAACATATGGATGTGTATTCTCTTCAATTTTATAGATCTTTCGTTGCTTATTCATTAGCAAGCTGGCAGGTATTGCTTCTGCATAGTGCGGCTCGCCAGTGGTAGGAAAGTCAAGTATTAATTTCATCTTATCTCCACTAATATCATAAAGCTGGGCACTTTGTGTTAACTCCGGTCCGGTAGGTAGATAACGGTCTTTGGTAATTTTATTATAAGCGATCAAATATTTGCCATGTGGTTTCGATGTTGGCCCACCAGGAATTGATAAGTGACCGATTGAATAATAAGTAGGAACTCTGTCTAATACTTTCAAATCGCTGATGCTCCATTTAACTACTTCAGAAGAAACGAACATAGAAGTGTACGCATTCCCTTTTCCATCAAACTCTGTATGCAAAGGCCCAAGACCTGGCTTGGCAACTTCGCCATGCAATGCAGCTTCGTATTTAATAACCGGAATGCCATCGTATTCGCCATCGAATGCCTTATCAGCAATTGCTTTTTGCAATTTTGTAAAAGAGAAAACAGGAATGCTGGCGGCTAATTTTCCAGATGCAACAATATATTCTCCGGTAGGATCAACATCTGTTCCGTGTGGAGATTTAGGACAAGGAATCAGGTATAACATACCCGGACAATCTGCAGGATCAAGCACCAGCACTTCATTTTTCATAGTAGAAGTAGCGGTATGTGTATTCTCATCATACACATTGTGTGCATATTTAACGGTTTGCTTTTTTGCTTTGCCGGCCTTCAGATATTCTTCTGCTTTCTTCCAGTTTACGGCCATTACAAAGTCTTTATCTTTCTGAGAAGCATTTACTTCAAGTAGCGTATTTGCTTTCTCTGAATTATAACAGCTAAAGAAAAACCATCCATGAGATTTGCCTTTGCCGGCACGGGAAAGATCAAAGTTTACACCGGGAGTACGTATCTGGAATGAAATACTCATTTCGCCAGAAGTAGGATTTACCGAAACAAAACTGATGGAACCTTTGAAATTTTGTTTGTAGGTATTGATAGGTACGTCGCCATTCTGGTCATCCAGGGGCACACTAAAACGGGTAGCTGCTACCACATATTCAGAGTTTTCTGTAATAAATGGAGATGCATGGTTGCCAGCACTGTTGGGAATTTCTAAAATTTCCGCTGTCCGGAAAGTAGTAAGATCAATTCTTGCCAGACGAGGAGTGTTGTTACCATTTGCAAAAGCCCAGCGACCATCATGTTCGCCTTTGGTTTGCGATAACGCAATGTGGTGCTGATCATCCCATGGTACAAAACCATGCGAAGTGTTTAGCATTGGTTTAGTTTCTTCACTAAAACCATAGCCGCTTTCGGCTGCTTGTGAGAATACGGGGATGATGCGAAATAAACGGCCCGATGGAATACCATAAACAGCCACCTGGCCATTAAACCCGCCGGATACAATGTTATAAAATTCATCGTATTTACCGGGAGCAACATACGATTTGGAAGCATCACCACTGGCAGCGGATTGTGCCGTCTTTGGCTTGCAACTTTGTAAAAATAAAAGGCAAGCAGAGGTCAGTATCAAAACCGCAAGGGTTTTGAAGGAATTGCGTTTCATATTTGTGTTTATTAAATGAAGAGAATAATTGCTGATTTTTTATTTAACCCCATCGTTTGAACGCATAAATTCTAATAGCTGGCGGGATTCATCTTTTGTAATATTCTGGTTTGGCATGCGTACCAAACATTGCTCTAACAATTTTTGTGCTTCAGGGTCTGTCTCCAGCATCATATCCACATTAGTTATCATATTCATTACCCAATGTGGCTCCCTTTTTTGCGTTACACCTTTCCATCCAGGTCCTACTAACCTTTCATCAGTTAATTTGTGACAAGACTGACATTTTAATTCATAAATACCTTTTCCTGCAGTTACCCAGTTGGCATTGAGTGGAGTGGTAAGAGTAACTTCTTCAGGCTTAACTTCTGTTCCGTGTGCTTCAGCTTGCTCTTTGGGTTGTGCTTCTATTACCGGGGAGTTATCTTTTTTTTCTTCACTACCACCACAGGAACTGATAATTAAGGCAGATGAAAAAAAAGCAAGGACAATAATACTTGAAAGAAAAAGGTTAATACGTTTCATGTTGATTTTATTTTGTGAGGAATCAATGGAATAATTGACATCCTAAATTTACTTCAAAAAAGATATTCATGTCTTTTTTAGTTATACAAATGTATTCGTGTAAATTTCTTCCCAAAATGAGGTTTGTCAACTTGTTTTGTGATATTGATCAGTTAATCTTAACGTCTGAATCGTAACTTCACCACTTTAATCCAAAACGAGATGTTTCTTTCAAAATCATTTGGTTATGCCCTAAGAGGAGTTTTGTACGTGGCACTGTTGGAACCTAAAGGTAATAAGATCAAAATAGAGCAGATGGCGGATAAACTTGCTGTTCCCCGTCATTTTCTGGCCAAGATCATGAAAAAAATGGTGCAAGAAGATATTCTTACTTCTACAAAAGGTCCATATGGCGGGTTTTCATTATCTCCGGTAACATTACAAACTAAACTCCTTCACCTGGTAAAAATTACAGATGGAATGGAACAGTTTAATACCTGTGTGTTAAGCTTGCGAAAATGCAACAGTAAAAACCCCTGCCCACTCCATTTTCAAATGCTCCAGATTAGGGATGGCATGCTGGCCGAATTTTCTAAAACTTCCATTGGAGATTTACTGGACAAAAAAAATCCCGACTTTATTAAAAGTATCTCTGTTATTTAAATTATTTACCCTTCATTTCCGGCTAACTGACGTAAATCATATTTATAGATAAATCATCCATTTAATTTGCCGGCTGGATTTATCATTATGTATTTACAACCTTTTGAAATCGATCGCCAATCATCGGCTGCAGATATTGTTGCAAAAGATTACCGTACTGCTGTTGTTTTCAGGAAACATGGTATAGGATATTGTTGCGGTGGTAAATGGCCAATGGAAATGACTTGTGAGTTACAGGGCATTAATCTGGAAAAACTTCAGCAGGAACTGGAAGCAGCAATACGAACCATACCTGTTTCGAACCAGCTTGATTTTTCCAACTGGAGTATTGATTTTATTATTGATTACATTGTTAATATACATCACCAATACTTACGGCAATCGCTTCCGGAAACAATGCAAATTTTGAATGATTTTGTAGAGGAGCATCTCAAGAAATTTCCCTGGCTGGCAGAGCTTTTAATTAAATATGATTTATTAATGAAGCAACTGGAACCAGCTATGAAACGGGAAGAGGAAGTGTTATTTCCCTATATCCGTCAGATTGCTCATGCACACAAAGACAAAGAACCCTATGCAGTGCTGCTGATCAAAACACTCCGTAAGCCAGTTGAGGAAAGCATGTTCAACGGGCATGAAATGGTGACGAAGATCATCAGCTCAATCCGGACAATTACAAATCAATACAATACTCCTGCTAATGTATGTGCCAACCACAGGGTAGTAATGGCAAAATTGAAAGAACTGGATAATGATCTTATGCATCATTTATACCTGGAGCAAATGGTGCTTTTCCCCAAGGCAATAACGATCGAAAAAGAAGTTTTATCTATGTGAGTACTTTTTTTAAAAGTAATGCCCCCTTTTATTGGTGCAGGCACATTACCGGAATATGAGACTGAAAAATCAACTGCTTTGTACTGCTTGGCTTAAATATTCCGTCTAATAGTCTATGTTTTTGGGGTATTGCAATTATCAAGTCAAGGTGATTAGCTTCTGCAAATTCATGAATTCCATCTTCCACATCCGGATTGTTGATAAAGTGATAGTCCGGATTAATGTCATTGAATAATTCGTTGAGTAAATACATTTGCGAAGGTGTTTCCGTATCAAAATGCTTATTATCATAGTCTACATTTAGTATGTGCAAAGTAGCGGAGAGCTCACCTACTATATCTTTTATTTTCTGAACAGGAGTTGTTTTTTTAATTTGCCTGAAATCACAAGCAAAGCCTATTTTTTTAATTCCTGTTCCATACTCTTTTCCGGCCGGTACGCAAATCACTGGCCACTCAAGATGTCTTATAGCAGTAAGTGCAACACTTCCAAACACTATATTCTCAATATTAGATTTCCCTTTCGCCCCAATAACTACAGCAAACGGCTTGATTTCCTTACAAATACTTTCCATCTCATCTACCGTGTTACCTAATCTGGCTTCTGCTTCTATTGTTATGACGTCAGGTATGATTTGCCGCAAACTGTCCCTCAAGTCTGCAAGCTTCTTTTCACTTTCTAGCTTTAATTCTTCGACAGAAACTAATGCAAGCGGAACATCTGTATAGGTTACCGGAATGCTATACACATGGAATAATAATAAATTGGCTTTAATGGCACCAGCCATATCCGCTGCAAATTTTACAGCATTGAGTGATACTGGTGAAAAATCTGTTGAAGCTATTATTGTTTTCATTTTTTTAGTTTTAATTAAAGTTAAAAGTGATTACTACGTATTTAACTGATTTTAGTCAGATAGTCGCTTGATTTCTAAAACCTCCAAAAATTATTTTGTAAATCATTCCAGGGACTGATTCCAGTCAGGTAAACCCGGATGTTTACCATTTAAATTTGAATTACAAAACTTTAAACGTATGAAACAGAATATGGGAAACACAGATCGCATTGTCAGAATCCTGGCTGCCATTGCAATAGCAGTTCTTTACTTTACATATACCATTACTGGTACGTTTGGTTATCTGCTACTGGGTGTTGCAAGTATTTTCTTACTTACAAGTCTTATAAGTTTCTGTCCTTTATATTCTTTGTTCGGAATAAACACCTGTCAGGTAAAGAAAAAAGCATAGCTTTTTGATTAAGTTGAATATCAATTTCAAATGCTAAAGCAATGAAAGGGTTAGAAAATTCATCTTACCTGTTTATGTTGATTGCTTTTAATGTGCTTGCATTGATTTTTCTACTGGCTGCAGTTAAATGGCCACGCATAAGCAGGCTTTTATTTTTTTTATTATTTAGCTGGGCATGTTGGATGAATTGGACCACATCGCAACGTTCTCCTGCTGATTACCTGCTATATGCTGATTTGAGTTTAAGCAGCTTGTACAGCAATTTTATTAATGGTTGGTTTAGTAAACATATACCGTTGGTTGTCGGTTTTATTGCTACCTGTCAGGGATTGATAGCACTATCCATGTTGTTAAAAGGCTGGATCTATAAAATTGGATGTTTCGGTGGAATTGTTTTCCTGTTGGCAATAGCACCATTGGGTGTGGGTTCCGGCTTCCCTTGCACCGTCACATTTGCAATTGCACTTGTCGTATTATTTAAAAAAGGAAAATCCTATTGGTGGGCAACAGTACCGCCAACCGGTATTCATCAATACAAACAATAGTATATGCAAGGAATAATTATATATAAAGGAAAATACGGCGCTACTCAACAATATGCAGAATGGCTAGGCGAGGAATTGAAATTATCTGTAACTCCTGCATCGAACATCAAAGGGGAAGCATTAAAAAAATATGACTTCCTGGTTATTGGCACCAGTGTATACATAGGAAAGCTGCAAATAGAAAGCTGGCTCAGGATAAATTTATCTTTACTCGAGCATAAAAAAATATTCTTTTTTCAGGTAGCCGCAACTCCGGTAGAGCAACTGGAGAAACGACAAGCATATAATACAGCAGGAATTCCCAACGAATTACAACACAACTGCGAGTACTATTATTTTCCCGGGAAAATGATAAGGAAAAACCTTTCCTGGAAGGATAAGTTTATGCTGAAAATGGGTGCTATACTGGCCAAAAGCTCCGCAGAAAAAAAGACCATGTTAACTGACTATGATAATGTTGCCATAAGCCACATTAAAGATATTGCTGCAGCGATAGAGAATTATATGCATAAATAATTCGTCGCCGTTTAATAATGGGATTAGGCTATTTAACTATAGCATACCAGCATTCAGAGAATATCTTTTCAGTTTACCCTACTATTTGTTATTTTGGATATAAATAAACACAACACCCGTATGCTGGATCAGGTACACATGACCTCTTTGTTTGAAAATGCAACAGAAGGTATCATTCTCACAAACGGGAAAGGAAATATTGTTATGACCAACCCTGCAATAGAAAGAATGTTTGGTTATAATAGCGAAGAGCTGATAAGCAAGCCAATAGAAATATTAATACCAGATAAATTTCGGCCTCACCATCACCAATTGAGAGAAGGGTTTTATAACAAACCATCCAACAGGTCAATGGGTCATGGCCGGGATTTACATGGAAGGAAAAAAGATGGTTCTGAGTTGCCGGTTGAGGTTAGTTTGAGCCATTACAAGCGGGACGATGAATTGTTTGTGATTGCCTTTATCGTAGATATCACCCAGCGAAAAGAAATTGAAATAAGTATGCTTAAACAGAAAGCAGAGTTAGAAAAGATCACCGATAAAATCCGCCAGCTGAATGCAGACCTCGAAATAAAAGTAGAAGAACGTACCTTGATTTTACGGGAGGCGCTGCAAAAACTAGAGCAGTCACAACAAGAACTTAGCGAAGCGTTAGATAAAGAAAGACAGTTGAATGAGATCAAAAGCAGGTTTGTATCAATGGCATCACATGAATTTCGTACTCCTCTTACCACAGTGCTTTCCTCGGCAAGCCTCCTGTCAAAATATACCGCTACCGAAGAACAGGAAAAAAGAGATAAGCATATACAGCGGATAAAGAATTCGGTCAACAACTTGAATGATATACTGGAAGATTTTCTTTCACTAGGAAAACTAAATGAAGGAAGGGTGGACAAGAAATTGGAAGAGGTAAATGTGAAAGATCTATTGACAGAAACAGTTGACGAAATGAAGACGCAATTAAAAAAAGATCAATCCTTTATAGTTAACTGTAATGAAAATTGCTATGCTTTTACGGATAAAAAGCTCCTTAGAAACATATTGATCAACCTTGTAAGCAATGCTATTAAATTTTCGGAGGAAGGAAAAAATATTGCGATTGATGCTAAAACTTCAAATAACAAAGTTGTAATGGCAGTAAGTGATGAAGGAATTGGAATCGGTAAGGATGATCAGGAACACCTTTTTACCAGTTTTTTCAGAGCCGCCAATGCAGTTAATATTCAGGGAACTGGTTTAGGTTTGCACATTGTAAAGCGGTATATAGATTTGTTGGGCGGAGAAGTAAAATTGGAAAGTGAACTTAATAAAGGAACAACCATTACTTTTAGCATTCCGATAAAATAACAACATTATGAAATCAGTTCTAGTTATTGATGACAACCAGGATATCAGGGAAAACACTGCAGAAATTTTAGAGCTGGCAGGCTACAAAACTTTCACTGCAGAAAATGGAAAAAAAGGAGTGGAAACTGCTCAACGGGAAAAACCAGATGTAATAGTATGTGATATTATGATGCCTGAACTGGACGGCTACGGGGTGCTTCATCTTTTGCGCAAAAATTCAGAAACACAGCATATTCCTTTTGTTTTTCTTACAGCTAAAACTGAACGAAGTGATTTTCGGAAAGGAATGGAAATGGGCGCCGACGATTATATTACTAAACCCTTTGAAGATATTGAACTTTTGAATGCCATTGAGATCCGGCTTAAGAAGGCTGAAGTGTTGAATAATAAATATGCATCTTCTAAGCAAGGCATCAACGAGTTTATAAAAGATGTAAAGAATGCAGGCCTTGTAAATCACCTATCCGAACAATATAATACAGACAATTATGCGAAAAAACAAGTGCTTTACCAGGAAGGCAAGCGACCAAGGGTACTTTTTTATTTAGTAAAAGGAAAAGTAAAAGCGGTTAAGTCGCATGAAGATGGAAAAGAATATATTACCGACCTATTCACTGATGGAGATTTTATTGGATACACTGCTTTGATTGAAGATAAAAACTATGACGATTCTGCTATAATTCTGGAAGAAGCAGAAATCTTACAGTTGCCGAGGGAAGATTTTATGCAAATGATTTATGGTAATATGGATGTGGCAGCTAAGTTTATTCAGATCATTACCCAAAACGTAAAAGAGAAAGAAGACAGATTACTAAGTCTTGCCTATAGTTCGCTTCGCAAAAGGGTGGCTAAAGCACTTGTTGATATACAATCAAAGTTTAATGCAGAAAGCCCAACTAAGCCTATAGAAATTTCGAGGGAAGATTTTGCACATTATGTTGGCACAGCTACCGAATCCTTAATACGTACACTCAGTGATTTTAAAGCTGAGAAATTAATAGAAATTAAGGAGGGGAAGATTTCCATTGTTAACCTGGAAAAATTAAAAAATCTTCTTTACTAAAAAGCGATCTATCTTTTTTATTTCAAATAGAAAGCACACACATTCTTAGTGCTTCTTATAGCACCCCTGTTTGCTAAAATTTCAGTTCATTCCTCCATAGTCTCCATACTTATCGAAATACTAGTGGTCAGCATCCCGATTTAAATCATAGTCATCAACAACATCGTTACCCCTTTTGTCAGTAGATAATTCTCTGCCATGGTTGTTTTGCTGCAGCAAAGTCCAGTTGTCTGTCATTGTTGTTTCTAACCAAAGATTACCCGATTTACGGAATACCTGCACGGCTAGTTTGAAATTATCCTTAAACAATTTTTCGAGGTCACTAACTTTCATGTCCTCAGAAATTTCTACATCTTCATCCGGTATTGACAATTTACTATCACCTATTTTTCTATTAGCTGGAATAAGTTGGTTCACAGAAAAATCAGACCGGGAAAAAGAACGGTTATTAAAAAACTCCAATTTGAGAAAAGGAAATGCACTATTGAATTCCTTTTGAATATCACTGATAAGGCGATTTGACGAAATATGTAAGAGCATAGAATTAATGTTAATAGACATATACAGTTGTCTTTTCTTTGTTTTCATTTGTATTACCACGGGGAATACGAATAATTAATTCTCCGTTGCAGTATTTCGCATGTGCAAGTACCACATCGGCGTCTTCCGGCAAAGCAAATGCCCTCGTCCACTCCGTATAATTATATTCACAACGGTCGCTTACACTACTGACTTCCGAGTTTTTTTCGGATTTTGCCGAAATAGAAATTACAGATTGCTCTATCCCAATATTAAAATCTTCCCGGTGCATTCCCGGAGAAGCAATTTCTAAAAGATATTCCGTTGCAGTTTCTATAATATTAACAGCAGGAATGCAAAGTGCTTCTGATGCACTAGTACTGCCATCGTTAACCTGTTTAAAGGGTAAAACTGCAGATATACCCTTTTTAATTTCCTTGTTTGTTGCTGATCCCGGATACATAATAATAATTTTATTTTACGAAAATAAAGCTGTGCATACGCCTTAGGAATGATGTGCCACATAAGTTATCATGATTAAAATCAGTTGGGGGGAAGTGAGGAAAATCAGCTGTGAGAATGCTGGTTGTCATAAACACGGGGTCGTTAACGGGTGTATTTTTAGTATATGGATGAAATAAAACCTCTAAAAAGAAGCTTGCAATTGCAACCTTTAAGCCGGGAGCATCATGACGGTTTATTATTTGTATGGAAAATAAGACAGGGACTTAATAACAAGACTGATTCTTATAAGCTCCGTCAATTTGTGGGCTGGTTTTGGGAAAACCATATGAGACCGCATTTTTTCCAGGAAGAAAAAATTTTAATGCCCTATTTACCTGATTTGCATCCTCTGTCCAGTAAGCTAAAATCCGATCATAATGAAATAAGAGAGCTAGTTATTTCAATAGACAGAGAAGTAGACCGATATGACTTAAAGGATCTGGCTAACTTGATAGAAGTACATATCAGGTGGGAAGAAAGAGAATTTTTTCAACTGCTGGAGTCCACTCTTTCTTTAAAGGATTTGGAGGAAATTTCCGAGCAGATAAATAATCACCCCGTTATTTGCCAGGTTGATTGGACGGATGAGTTTTGGGTACAATCAGACGCTGTTAAATAAGTTATTAGCTTCAATAAAATTTACTTTTTAACACCCGCAGTTTTAAATAAAATATTACTCCCCATTGTTAGGTAATACCGGACGGCTCCTGACTTCCGACCTCAAAAAAGAAAAGCTCTGAATAATCAGAGCTTTTCTTTTAATAACAACAATGAGTTTAATGTATAATGCTTAGCGGGTTAGTAGTTGAAAAATACATCAACTTATCCATTTGCTTATTCGCAACATCATCCAGGTACACAGCAAAAACTACCATTACTTTCTTTCCATTTACATCAGGAATCTGATCAAAAGGAATAAAAATTTCAAGATTTTTCTTTGTTCCTTTATTATAGCTCACCTTTGAGTTTGGCAATAAATTCATTTTAAGATATCCAGCCGCTGTCCCCCCCCAGTTGTAATAGGTATTAGTTGTTCTGATATAATACCCATCTTCATCAGCCAACCGGGCTACAAAATATACTTCTCCAAGTTTAGAATTTGTCTTCAGATCAAAAGTTGGTTGAATGACTATACCGTTGCGTGTTGTGCTCGTAACAACATTTAACTTACCAAAGTTTGAAATATCTACTTTAGGTACTACATGCACAGAGGTCTTTAAATTTTTAGGATATAATGCTGCAATAATTGCTCTATCCCCTGCAGAAAGTTCAAAGTTATTATTTACTGAATATCCATCCGTTGTTTCCCATGGTTGAATTGAATAATGCATAATTGACTTTGGATCGTAGCTGGTGCCATTGGTATAAAACTGATTAGATACTTCGAACACATTAAAATCAACTTTTGCCTTGTCCCAGCCTTGGGTTTCTTTATAATATTTATAAACAGAATCCGTTTTTTTCCAGTTTACAGCTCCGGGATAACTCTGCTCATGTAACAAACCTAATGCATGCCCCACCTCATGCATAACTACCCTGCGCAGTTCAGCATTGTTCCATCTGTTTGGATCAGCTTTCATTTCAGCAATTAGCTGATTAAGATTGTAAGGAGGTTGAATTCCCTTTCTTTTAAGACTTGCAATATAATAATCTGCATCAGCAAAATACAATGTATCAAAATTCATTGTTTGTGTGGTTTGCGATCTGAATTTAGCTTCAGTTCCCACTGCTGAGTTGTGGCCTAAGCCTTTTCCAAGCTTAATTCGAATATCTGTGTTCTTGGTAGTATCCGGCACAAACTTCAATGTAATGTTTGCATATTTCTGCCATTCCTTTGCGTTCTGCATTACCTTATCCCGAAGAATTTTACTTCCACCGGGCATAAATTTAACCAAGAGCACTTTCCCATTCTCCCAGGTATGATAATTATCCGAAACGCCTCTTGGCTTTGTTGTATCTACTTCTGCAAACATGGCTTCTCCAAGCATAGTAGTACAGTTAGGCTTTGGAAAATGCTGCGCCTGCACATTACTGCCTACATAAAACAAACCGATTGCTAAAATCATTAACTTTTTCATATTGTTCCTTTTAAATTATGCCCGAATATAATGCGCTTTCTTTACTTGGTTAATACCCGGCATACGGTATATGTAATTTTTTTGTAATTATTCCTGCCAACAGAGGGATAATGCAGGCTAAGCGTTGCAATTATCATGAAGAGATTTTTAATTGCCTGATAAAAATTGCTTTTAGCGAGTAAAGTCATTCCAGAATGGTTCTTTTTCAACAAAGCGGGATAATAATGTGGTCTGATTAGCCGCCCTTACCAGGTTATGCCCGGGGTAATCTGCCCTGTAATATTCATCATTATTGAAATAATCTGTCAAAAAGCGAATAGCCTGCATATAAATCATAAACTTGCCTGCATAAAAGAAATATTTTTTTTCGCGGGGGGTTAACTCATCCTTCATTTCATCAAAATATCCCTGTACAATTGATTTATAAAAATCTGCTCTCACTTCTATCTTGCAATAATCTTTTTCTTCTTCTGATACCGGGCATAAAAAAGTACGCATCATATCCCCTACATCACTAATAAAATAACCAGGCATTACTGTATCAAGGTCAATAACACATAACCCTTTTTCTTCCTCACTAAATAATACGTTGCTGATTTTAGTATCATGATGCGTTACTCTTAGCTTAAATTCAGGATTTGCTTTTATTTTTTCAAACTCTGTTACAATACCAGCATGCTTTGCAAGGACTTTTAGCAGGCTTTCGGCTTCTTCAATTCGTTCACTGTTTCCATTACTCTGTGCAACCAAAAAATTTTGGTGACGCAGTGTCAAATCATGAAAAGAAGGAATGGTGGTTCTTAAACGACTCACGTCAAAATCTCCAAGCAGCCGTGTAAATCTTCCAAATTGCATAGCTGCTTCATATGCTTGTTCCGGAGATTTCACAACATTTTTGGAGTGTGATAATGCTACAAAAGGGAAAAGGCGAAAATATCCTTCTCCTTCCCTATACACCATTTCATCACCTTTAATTGATAAAACCGGAGCTACAAATTTATATTCCGGATGAAATTGGCGCAGGTGTTTTGAAATTAAGTTAATATTAGTAGCTATATCAACCGGCTGTTTAAATACAGTATTATTAATCCGTTGAAGAATATACTCCCTTTCGGGTGTTATTACCTTCCATGTATTATTGATAAGCCCACTCCCAAATGCTTCAACCTGGAAAGAATTATCGGCTAAACCATATTCAATTAAAACAGAAGACAGCATACCTATTAATAATCGTCGTTAAGTGCAAAAACTGGTTTACGATACATCCATTGCCCGCCTGTAAAATCAGGAAACTCTATTGTTTCATTTCCTTTTTCAACAGATAGTTCGCTCAGGGGTGTTACAGCACTCCAAGCCGCAGCATCATATACATCCATTGGAGTTGGCAATTTGCGTTTTACTGATTCGATAAAAGAATGAATAACAAAAAAGTCCATTCCCCCATGTCCGGCACCTTGGGCATCTGCTCCATATTTTTTCCAAAGCGGATGGTCATATTGTTCCAGCCATTCTTTTGCACTGTCCCATTGATGTGGTTTAGGAGATTTACCTTCTATGTAAATGCTTTTATTTACGTCCATCCACAAACCATCAGTACCCTGCACTCTAAAACCTAGCGAGTAGGGCCTTGGAAGATTTGTATCATGTTGTAATAAAATAGTTTCTCCATTGGCACATCCAATTGAAGTAGTTACTACATCACCGAGCTTAAAATTAATTTTTGCATTGGGATGATCGGGCCCGCATTTCTTTACAATATGATTATGTAAGCCTCTTGCTTTGGATGAAAAAGAAGAAATATTGACAAAGCGGTTACCCCTATTGATATTTATATAGTGGGCAATGGGTCCGATACCATGAGTAGGATAAAGATCGCCGTTGCGATGAACGGAATGATGTGTTCTCCAACGGGCTTCTGTCCATGCTTTGTCTCCGAACTCACAGCCATTTCCATAAGCGTCAATACCATTGTTAAATTTCACATCCCGCAGGTCATGCTGATAACCTCCTTGTAAGTGTACTAACTCTCCAAATATTCCCTGGCGAGCCATGTTTAATACCGCCATTACATCACGACGATAGCAAACATTCTCCAGCATCATAACATGTGCTTTGTATTTTTCTGCTGCTTTAACCACATCCCAATGATCTTGCAATGTAATTCCCAACATCACTTCCGTTCCAATATATTTAATTCCTGCCTCCAGTGAAACAATAATCATTTCCTTATGCCATTCCCACGGAGTAGAAATTATTACGGTATCTATTCCTTTGGCTTCCAGCATTTTTTTCCAGCTGTATAAATCACCAGTAAATATTGGTGGCATTTTTTTTCCGCTCTTGCTAATCATTTCTTTCGATCTGGTTAACATTCTGTCATCGATATCACAAATAGCCACCACCTCTACATCTTCTCTTCTAAGCAGAAGGTTAAGATGATTTTGCCCACGCAGCCCTACGCCAATTAAAGCTACTTTTACTTTAGCATCAACCCCATTGGCAAAGAGCTTTGAAGTTGGCAATACAGCTAATGATGCTACTGCCATACCTGTTGTTTTTACAAAATCTTTCCGGTTCATACTGGCTTTTTAAAATTGTATTATTATTGAATGTACAATAATGAAAGTAACTGAATATAAATTATATTATCAATGCAAACGAGTGCATAAGATTAAATAGCCGGCAACAATGGAGTTTTGCTAGCTAAATATTGGATTTAAACACTACTTAGGCGTAGCGTTATCACTATCCTTAACACAACGAAAACCGGTATTTTCCAACCCGGTATCGGGGCTACTTTTCATTCTGCGAGCCACTCTATAACCACTGCAATAGCTATCATTACATAAAAAACTACCACCTCGCAGTACTCTTTTAATTGTGTACGGTTCTGCAGGGTCATTACTTTTTACGGGGCCTTGTGGATTTACTGCTTTTGTATTTTTAAAAGTTTCATAATACGCAGCATCATAGAAATCAGCACACCACTCCCAAACATTTCCTGCCATATCATATAAGCCGTAACCGTTAGGTGCATATTGTTTAGCCGGTGCAGCTGTAGTAAAACCATCTTTCTTTTCATTGCTGTAAGGAAACTGTCCTTCCCAACTATTGGTTTTTGCTTTTCCTTCATTTACATGTTCATTTCCCCAGGGATAAATATTATTGATTAGCCCACCTCTTGCTGCCAGCTCCCACTCTGCTTCAGTTGGTAATCGCTTGCCAGCCCACTTGCAATAAGCCATAGCATCGAACCAGCTTATATGCACAACAGGGTAGTTTTCTCTTCCTTTAATATTACTTGATTTTCCTTGCGGATGTTTCCAGTCCGCTCCGGCTTTCCACACCCACCATTGGCTTACATCAGCAAGACTAACAGGACCGCCTGTTTGTTTAAATACTAATGACGCAGCCACCAATACACTATCCGGCGGCTTTGGAGTTCCCGGTTCCACTTGCTTTTTTAATTCTTCCCAATCCGGATTTTTTTCGGCAGTAGTAATATAACCTGTAGCTTCTACAAATTTTTGAAACTGGGCATTGGTTACTTCTGTTACATCCATCCAAAAAGATTTTATTTGCACAGAATGCTTAGGTAATTCGTCGGCGTATGCCTGGCTATTATCTCCCCCCATCATAAAAGTGTTGCCGAGTATATATACCATCCCTGTTGTTGATGTATCTCCTGAAGGAATAATAACCGAACTATCTGCAATTACCAGTCTTGAAGGAACATCCATGCAAGCATGAGCCGTATCTGTATCAGCAATATTTTCCTTATCATTCTTTTTGCTAACACAGGAAACATAAAGACAACAAATTATAAGACTGTATAGAGAGAATAAATGCATTGCGTAAAGTTAACCGTTTACACTATTTAGATAGACCCGCACCGGCACTAAAAGTCAATCGGCCAAAAAATTGAGGTTGATGAAAATCCGGTTCTGAGGTAACGATTGGCGACCATACTATATAATGTGGTTGCGTAAGTTCATCGCCACATTTATAAAAATTAACCCTGTACTCCTGAGTTCTTAAATCTTTAATTTTATGATGTATAAAAGTTTCAACGGGTATTACAACAACTAATTCCCATATGTAAGAATCATCCTTAACATACTTAATAACTGTTTCTGTCATTATTTTTTCAATCGCAGACAAAGGAAGAAACTTCCTGAGCTTTCTTGTCTTTCCGAATTCTGCCAGTGTGGTACCAATACAGTTAAATTCAAAATTATAATAGCCGTTATCATCAAAGGCGACAAAGAATTCTACGCAGCTATCTTCATATACAGGAGAATTAATAGTTGTATGGACGGCTCTAAAATTCCGTTCTTTGACACGGAATTTTAATAAAACATGGCTTTCTGAAGCTGCAATGGAAAAGTTGACAGATGTATCACTTTTATATTCGGGCCATGGAAAACAATTGAGTAAATAGGCCGGTTGTTGATCTAACAGTAATGAAATGTTTGATATATCTGCAGAAGGTGTAGCTGTTTCAATATATCTGCCTATTAAGGATTTCATAGTTAAACTAAACTTAGGATATTTATGTTTAGCCCTGCCACAGAATTGAATAAAATGTATGTAATAATTAGTTGAAAATACTTCTATAAAAGAACCCGCAATGGCGGGTGCTAATGCGGGTTTTGCGGAGAGGGTGGGATTCGAACCCACGGTACAGTGTAACCCGTACGACGATTTAGCAAACCGTTCCTTTCGGCCACTCAGGCACCTCTCCGACCTTTAAAAGTTTAGTCCGTGCTAGTAGAACTAAACCCTATTTCTCAACAGGGGAGCAAAAATAAAGATTACGGGCAAGAAATCCCAAAAAACAATGTGCTAATTCAACATTAACCAATAAAACAAATCCCAAATTCTGGTAAAAGAATTTGGGATATAATATTTTACGGAATTTAATATTCCTACATAGCGGCAAGCTGTACTTTCTGTTGAAGCTCCAACACATTCTCTCTAAAAACGCCATCCGTATCCATCAGATCCTTTACGGTTTGACAAGAGTGTATCACTGTGGTATGGTCTCTTCCTCCAAAATGCTCCCCGATAGTTTTTAATGAGTTTTTTGTAAAGGCTTTAGCCAGGTACATAGTAATCTGTCTTGCCTGTACAATCTCTCTCTTGCGGGTTTTTTGCAGGAGTTTGTCATACGACACATCAAAGTACTCACAAACCATTTTTTGAATGGTGTCAATAGTGATCTCTTTGCTGGATGATTTTACAAAATTTCGTAACACTTTCTTTGCTAAGTCTAAATCGATTTCTCTTCTATTAAGCGAAGATTGTGCCAACAGCGATATTAAAGCTCCCTCTAG
>LNFJ01000054.1 GCA_001464625.1 Bacteroidia bacterium Ga0077558
ATCTATTTCAGCTTTTAATTTGCTATTCATTAATCGAAGCTCTTCTGCTTCAGTAGATGACGGAGTAATATTCCGAAGTGACTCGATTTCGGTGTTTAATTTTTTATTTATCAACCGAAGCTCATCTGCCTCAGTTGATGATTGGAAAGTATTGCGAAGTGACTCTATTTCGGCTTTTAGTTTCTTATTTAACTGCCGCATTTCATCGGCTTCAATAGAATTGATATCATTATTTTCTTCTGTATCAGCCAGCTTTTCCTTTAATTGTGTAAGTTCTTTATCTCTTACTTCTACATCATTAAAATAACGGAGTTTCCAATCTTCCAATTCCTTAGCCAATTTGGTGGATGCTTCTGTAACTGTTGTTGAAAGTGAACGGCGACTGGTAATAAAAAAGTGTATTGTAATACCAAGCGTAATAGCCCCAAGCATCAGTACAATTATCTCAACAAGGGTAAGTGAAAGGCTCGCCATAATACACAATAAATGATTTGAAAACTATTGAAAAATAAGGAGATTGATATCAATAGTTCTTCACAGGCGGCATTGGACAAGCTGCAATATAGTAGATTGTGTATCGAAATAAATAGTAAATATACTTAGGATAGATACGTAAAATCCTATGCCCGAACCAAAGTACCAACCTTCTCGCCGGTTACTACCCTGCGCAGGTTACTTTCTTTGTTCATATCAAAAACAATTATAGGAAGACTGTTTTCCATGCAAAGGGTGAAGGCAGTCATATCCATTACTTTCAGATTTTGTGAGATACATTCCTGGAAAGTAATGACATTGTACTTTGTAGCTGTTAAATCCTTTTCCGGGTCGGCTGTATATATGCCATCCACTCTTGTTCCTTTTAAAATTACATCCGCATTTATTTCAATAGCCCGGAGAGAACCGGCTGTATCTGTAGTAAAGTAAGGATTGCCGGTACCTGCCCCAAAAATTACCACCCTGCCTTTTTCCAAATGGCGGATTGCACGGCGGCGGATATAAGGTTCTGCAATTTGTTCCATCTTAATAGCACTCTGTAAACGGGTGTACACACCTACTTTTTCAAGACCAGCCTGCAAGGCCATACCGTTGATAACTGTAGCCAACATGCCCATGTAATCACCATGAGCTCTTTCAATTCCCGTTTCAGCTTCATTCATCCCCCGGTAAATATTTCCACCACCAATAACAATGGCCACCTGAACACCCAATTCCGTGATGGATTTAATGTCTTGTGCATACTGTGCAATGACATCGTTGTCAAAACCAAAACTTTTATCACCCATTAATGCTTCGCCAGAAAGTTTGAGGAGGATTCTTTTGTACTTCGGTAACATGGAGCTATTTTTTCGGGGCGAAGATAAGGGTTTTGATTATTGTTTAACGGCTCTAATGCTATAGACCATTGGCAGTTTTTCTTCCATACCCTTTATATGCCATTTGCCCTTTTCAGTTTCAATGCTATTTCTAAAACAAGGATAAGGAGAATACATATATTCATTAAAAGATTCGATTTTCAGGCCGGCATTTATCAAAGCATTCAGCACTTCGCTGATGCTATGGTTCCAGCTATATTCTTTTCCTGTAATGGCTGCGTTGCGGTCCGTATAAGTGCCTTCGTTTTCTGTCACAATCAATTCTCGGTTATCGTAAT
The DNA here is from genome assembly GCA_001464625.1 of Bacteroidia bacterium Ga0077558. Lineage (GTDB taxonomy): Bacteria > Bacteroidota > Bacteroidia > Chitinophagales > Chitinophagaceae > JJ008. Next base: position 1,652 of record LNFJ01000054.1, read on the forward strand.
GATATTTAATATGTGTAAAATCATCATCAAACATCCACAGCACCGGATGAAACTCTGCTATGTAAAACAATCCACCGGGTTTTAAATAATGAACAATAATATCCGCCCATTTATCTAAATCGGGCAGCCAGCCAATGGTTCCGTAAGAAGTAAAAACGATATCAAATTTTTCATCGAGATGCTCTTTTAAATCATACACATTGCTACAAATAAATTTTGCAGATAAACCTAATTCATTGTTTAATTTTTTTGCCTCCTCAATGGCATGATCTGATAAATCAACACCCGTTACTTCAGCTCCTCTTCTAACCCAATCTAAACTATCCATCCCAAAATGGCATTGCAGGTGCAGCATTGTTTTGCCACTCACATTTTTTAATTCATTTAGCTCAATGGGCGTTAATACCGTTTCGCCGTTTTTAAAACCAGCAAGATTATAAAATGAGGAATCCTTATGCACTACTGTTCGCTGGTTCCAAAGTTGCTTATTGGCATCAAAATATTCCTGATAATCATTCATTGGCCAAACTTAAAATAAATACCAGAAAGTAACCAAAATCACACCCGGGTGTTATCAAAGAAAAAAAGCAATCGGGAACTTTGGAATTATCGTCTCCTTTTTAATAAAATTTGTACCTTCTCCAATATATCATTTGTGAAAAAAATTCTTGTCATACTTTTCATCATTTGTTACTGCCAATTGGCACATGGGCAATCTGTAGATAAAATAATACAAGCTATTTCTAACCCACGTCAAAAAGCTGATACACTTAAGTATATAGGAAGGCAGTATCTTATGAAAGGAGCACCAGATAGTGCTGCCTATTGCTTTAACCTAGGCCTCTCATTTGCGCAACAAATACAAAAAAACAATACTCAGATAGTACAGCTTTACTGCCAACTAAGTAAAGTGGACGAAATACAGCAAAATCCGCAAAAAGCTCTTACTACAATCCGTCTGGCCAATCCTTATCTGGATGGCACTGTAACTAAGGCCAGTAGGAGCAATTACCTTTTCTTTACTGCCAAATATCAGGAGCTTTTGCTTAGATATGATTCTGCTTTACATTATTTACAACAAGCCGAAATACTTAACAGCAGTTTTAACCCATACGCAAACTGGTCGATATATGCTGTTATGGCAGATATTTTTATGGCAAATGACAATTACAGTAAAGCAGAAGAGTACGAAGTAAAAGCATTTAACCTTACTAAATCAGAAGGTAAAAGAATGGATCATGGCTTTATGATAAACAGGTTAGGCAATTTATATACACAACAAAAGAAACCCGCAAAATTTGCAGCCATCTTACTTGAACATAATGAATTTATAAAAGGTCGGAAAAAAGATTTTCGTAAAGACCCTATTCACAGTTTGCTATTTATAGATTGGGGGAAGACCACCTTAAATGAAAAAGTGGAGTTCATGAAAAAAGTTAGAGATGAACATGTAAAGAATGGATTTTTACATGCGGCTGCGTCTGCCAATTTCTACCTCGCCAATTTATACGAGAATGCAGACCAACCCGAAGAATCCTTAAAATACTTATATGAAAACCGGAGCTTTTTTATTTCAAAAGACATACCTACTGAAGTATATTCTAACCTGAACTACATTTATAAGTTGCAAATAAAAACAGGCAAAACAACTGAAGCTATACTAACGGCCAATCAGTTAATGGCGTTAAACACAAAAATTGCAGACATCACCAATGCTGAAACAATATTAGAACTGGAAAAAAAGTATGAAACAGCAAAAAAAGAAAAAGAAATAGAATTATTGAATTCACAAAACCAATTAAATTCTCTTGAACTACAGCGGGAAATAGAACAGCGGTTTGCATTAGAGAGACAAAATATTTTAAAAGATTCTACGATACTGCAGCAACAACAATTGGCCCTATTATCTGATAGAGAAAAAACATTAAAATTCAGTGAACTGGAAAAAGAAAAATTGCTTTCTGTTTCTCTTGCAAGAGAAAATGATTTACAGGAAAAGTTACTTACCGATGGCAAGAAAAGAAACCGTCTTTTACTATCGGGAATCGGATTGCTTGCCATTGCCGGAGCAGTGATATTGTATCAGTACGGAAAGCAACGCAGCAAAAATAGTATCATTGAAAAACAAAGAGCCGATCTGGAAGTATTAAATCGGGAAATACATCACCGGGTTAAAAATAATTTACAAGTTATCTCCAGCTTGCTAGATCTTCAATCAGAAGCAACCGAGGATACTAAAACTGCAGAAAAATTTCAGGAAGGAAGCCAACGGGTACAAAGCATGGCTTATATCCATCAAAATCTTTACCAAGGAGAAAGTATTGATAGTATTGATATTCAACAATACATCAATATGCTTACTAACAACCTGATGCAATCTTATAATGCGGATGCAGATAAAATTACACTGACCGCTGATGTAGAAGCCATCAAGTTGCATTCAGATACCGTAATACCATTGGGAATGATAATAAATGAGTTGGTAAGCAATGCCTTAAAATATGCTTTTAAAAATAAACAACATGGACAGATACAAGTTGTATTAAAAAGAATAAATGAAAAGTTACTGTTACAAGTAAAAGATAATGGCATCGGCATACCAGATAACATCGATGTATCAACCGGAGCTTCGTTTGGCTATAAAATAATAAAAGCATTTGCACAAAAGCTAAAGGGATTAATGACCATTAATAACAAAAACGGAACAGATGTGCAGCTATTAATAGCAAAATACAAAATGGCCTGATATGTTTACGGCTCCAATAAAAATATTGATTGTAGAAGATGAACCGCTGATAGCAGAGGGTATTGCATTGCATTTAAAGAATTCTGATTTTTCCGTATCAGCCATTGCATACGATGCGGATGAAGCCTTACAGGCATTACAAACAAAAACTCCAGATATTGCTATTCTTGATATAAACCTGGATAGCAATAAAGATGGAATAGAATTAGCTGAGTATATTAACAAGACCTGCCCGATGCCCTTTATCTACCTTACCTCTTATTCCGATAAAGCCATTATGGACAGAGCCAAAGCCACTTCCCCGGCAGGTTTTATCGTCAAGCCTTTTAATAAAAATACTTTATTGGCTACATTGGAGATAGCTGTCAGCAACTTTGCCCAACAAAGTAATAATCATGTACCCCAACTATCACTGGGGAAAATAAATAAAAACTTGTCTAATCCTATTAGTGAACGAGAATTTGAAATTCTTCAATTGCTTTATGAAGGCAAGAATAACCAGGAAATCTGCGACCAACTTTTTATAGCGATGAATACAGTAAAAAGGCATGTTACGAATGTTTACTTCAAGCTCGACACTAAGAGCCGTACAGAAGCAATTACACTTATCCGAAATTATATGCTGAAATAATTTTCTACAGTACCACTTTCCTTATAGTCTGCTTTTTACTTAAAATCCCACTCAGGTGTTATTAGTTCTACAGTTTTAAGATTCACTTTAGCAGTGAAAACATAATTGTAACAATAAAACACCCGTTATGAAAAATGTAATTCTCTCTCTTCTTTTTGTAACAATAATTAATACAATATCTGCACAAAGTTATACGGCAAAGATTTCTAATAGTTTAGGCTCAAGTGAAACTATAACACCTGGTGAAATTAAAACGATGAAAGTAACTATTACTAATACATCCAGCTCTGGTTTTGTATATGGGAAAAGTGATTTCAATTTAGTCCTTGAGTATACCGGAAATCAATCCGTTGGAAGGGCCTTCAACCAAACAATTAAACTACCTAAAACCCTTCCAGCTGGCGAGAGCTACACATTCAATGGCATTTCATTTAAAGCACCCATTCTTCCGGGAGAATACCCAGTAAATGTTAGTTTTTATTGGGGCAATCGCAGAGTAGCTAATGGCGGCACAATTACTTTCACTATAGAAGAAAAATATGAAGCTTCTTTAAGTGTAAGCAAACTAGTTGTAGAAGATAATAGAAGTAATAACATTTCAGTAAGGGTTACCAATACTGGTGGAACAGCATGGCCAGAGAGTAATTTCTCTCTCAAGTTTGAACTTAGGAAAGCTCCCAGTGCCGCCACATCAGCTGACCGTGCAAGATTTAATATGAAAAGCGGAATTGCTATGAAATGGGATTTCGAACCCGGAGAAAGTGATGATTTTGAATGGAGAGGTTTTCTTACACCTCAAACTGTTGGAAAATATGTAGTCAAAATAATTCTTCTACGAAGCGGTCAGCCTTTTGATGCTGAAGGAGCTGAAAAAGAAGTCACTTTCGAAGTAAGATAGCCTTAACTCATTAAACAATTCACATGAAAAAGAAACTTTTAGTATTCATAATAACTGCTGCCAGTACACTGCTTTTCTCCTGTAAAAGTTCAACCACAGAAGCTGAATGGAAAAAAACTCAACTCGGCACCATGGGATTATCTGTGGAAGCTCCTTTTGAGTACGAGAAAAAAAACATAGAGAGTCAACTAACACCATCGGTAAGAAAGATGGTTAATAAAATGGAAACTTTTGTGCATGAAAATCAAGGTAATTATTATGCAATCAATGTTGTTGAGTATGCTGATGATGTAACTTTTTCAAGTAGTGGCGCAATGAATGGCGCATTAGCTGAAATGAAGATGAAAGCCGGGGGAGAAATCAGCAACCGTAAAGATGAAACAAAACAAATTAATAGCATCGAAGCCACTACTGTTCAAGCCACTTTTTCAAATAGCAATAAGGATAAAAAGGAATTACAAATGGCAATCCTCAATAAAGAAAATACAATGTACCAGGTTATTTGCTTATACAAAGATGGGAATGAAGATAAAAGGAAAGAGGCGATAAGAATTATTGAATCACTAAATATTAACTAATAAAAAAAATCATGAAAAAAATAATTATGATCTGTACAGTTTTTATAACTGTATCAATTGCTTCTTCAGCACAATCATGGCCAACAAGTGTAACTGGCATTACTACCATTGCTAACGATTCTGTTGTAACAGAAGGAAACCTTAGTACAGGTAAAATCATCAGTGATTTACGCTGGGCTTCCAGCAGTGCTGTTGCTTGTTTTACCACCTCCCAATTTCATCGCTACCAGGGAAACCATGTATTCTATGGCATTACCATCAAGCCAGGTTCAATTGTAAAAGTAAAAGCTAAACCAGCTAACAATACAGAAGAAATAAGCTTATACGGTTATATGATGGATAAAAATGATTACCACATGGTACCTGCGCTGGAACAGTGTATTACCTGCGAAGCAGATTATAAAAGAGATAAACCGATGAAAGGAAAAGTATTGACAGATGAAAGGGAAATAGAGTTTAGAAATCCAACGACTGAAACATACAATATCATCATTGGTGTATCTGCACCAAAGGGTGTAGCAGAAAGAAAATTTAGTTTGATGATAAAAACAGTGATTTAAACCACTATTTATTTTTAACAACAATTCCATCATTTCAAAACAATAAAAAATGAAAAAAACAATCATCGCACTACTCATTGTATCTGCTATTGGTATTTCTACAAAAGCACAAGATGTACCTAACTGCAACCAAGGACAAAAATTGGCAGAAAACACTTGGGAGAAATGGGGGCCGTGGCAGCCTAGAATTACACTTACTCCTTTTAAGAGTGAGATAACCCAAATAAAACAACACTGGAACTGGATCTCCTCCAATGGCGTAGGTACTATCGGCCCAAGAAGATTGGATATTGGCGAAGGCACTGAGACTGGCAACATCGTTGGTCAAACTAAAAGAACATTTGTCACCAACCCGTCTTTTGAAAATGTGGTGAAAATTACCATTAACAAAACAGATGGTAGAGCCGAAACGGGTGTTTCCATTTGCACACATACACAAGACGGTATTACCAATACGGTAACGACCTATGTTTTTCCAAACGGAAATGACACACAGAGTAAAGTATTTACTATTAATAGTGCCAAGGGGAAAATAATAAGTGTGGCGATGAAAAATAATTCTGTAGCCAATCAATTTAACTACTCTATCAAAGCTGAGTAATAAAACAAAAGGTTTGCATGAAAAAGAGTTTGCTTCTTGTAATAACATTAGCCCTGTATACCGGTGGCATGGCACAATTAAACATCAATGAAAATTTTACCGGCATGACTTCCGGGAATCTTGGTGGACAAAACGGCTGGATTAGTACCACCATTAATGATGTGCAGGTAACTGCCCGCACTAATAACCTTGGTGCATTAACATACCCCAACTATACCAGCGGTACCAGTAGTATAAGAACAGATGGTACTGCAGGAGCAGACCCCGTCAAGGCCTTTGTTTCAAACGTCGGCATCAGTAGTAATTCCTATACATATATCAGCTTTTTGGTTAATGTGGGTACTGCAAATAATGAAGCCACCTCACTTCCAACTGTTGCACTACGAACAGCACTAGGAAGTAATCTCTGCTATTTTTATATAGCCCGGGATGGCAGTGATGTGAAATTTGGTATTTCTAAATCAGAGGGGGGTACCGGAGATGGAGACTATCGGACACAAACCTATTTATTAAACACTACTTATTTAATAGTAATCGGCTATTCGCTTATCACCGGCTCCAGTAATGATGTTATGAGTTTGTATGTGAACCCAATTTTGGGATCACTTGGCCCATCGGGCAGCCCATTAACTATTTTTTCTGGTAGTGATGGTGGTTACTCCGGGGCAATTAGTGGGCTGCAATTATTTCAGAACAGAACCACACCAAGTTTTACAACGTACTCCACTGCAGATGCACAGTTTGATGCTTTTAGAGGGGCAAGTGGTGCCACCAGTGCCGAAGCATGGACCAATCTTTCACCAATGGGAGTTATTCTTCCAGTAACTATTAGTTCTATAAAGGCATACGAAAAACAAGCAGGTATTCAGCTTGATTGGACTGTGCACTCAGAAGTAAATCTTAGCCACTATGAAATTGAACGTAGTGCTGATGGAAGAAACTTTGCAACAATAGGACAAGTAACAGCAAGCAATTCCGGTGGTGAAAAAACCTATGGATTCTTTGATGCTAATCCATTATCCGGCACCAATTTCTACCGGCTAAGAAATATTGATATTGATGCTACATCTAAATACAGCAATATAATAAGGGTAAGTCTTGATAAAAACATAGTTGGGATACAATTATATCCTAACCCGGTAACCAATGGAATTATTTCATTTCAATCCGCTGATTTATCAAAAGGGAGTTACACAATTCGACTATACAATTTAGCAGGACAACAAGTGTACAGTTCAAATTTTGCTCATCTTGGTGGAGCTATTAATCAAACAATACAACTTCCGTCATCAGTTAATAGAGGAATGTATAGCCTTGAACTTTATACAAAAGCAATTGAGAGAGTAATAGCGAGGAAAATAATAGTTCAGTAAATAATTCAAAAAATAAAAAAGAGTTGCTTTTAATAAGGCAACTCTTTTTTATAGAGATATCATCGAATATAATTTTCTTACCCTAACGCTACTCTCTTAAATTCAGTAACCGTTACGTTACCACTTTCTTTCAGATAATCACCAACAGATTTACCGCCATCTTTTACAAAAGCTTGAGCTGTTAATGTTTGTTCTTTAAAGAAAGCTCCCATTTTGCCTTCAGCAATCTTAGCCAGCATTTCTTCTGGTTTGCCGGCCATTTTAGGATCTTCTTTCATTACATCTATTACGATTGCTTTTTCTCTTGCTACTACTTCAGCCGGTACACTTGCAGCATCAACCGCTACTGGATTCAATGCAGCAATCTGCATCGCTACGTCTTTACCTACTTCAGCCGCTTCTTTATCCAATCCTACTAATACACCAATGCGATTTGCACCGTGTATGTAAGAAGAAACAAAAGGAGCTTCTACTATTTCAAAACGGGTAATACCAATTTTTTCGCCGATAGAAGCTAACTTATCATTGATAAGGTCTGCTACTTTAGCGCCGTTTATTACTTGTTCGTTTAACTCTGCTACTGTTTTTACTCCAGAGCTAATAGCTACATCAGCAATGCTTTTTACCATGCTGATGAAATCTTCATTCTTAGATACGAAGTCAGTTTCGCAGCTTACACATACTACAATACCTTTTTTATTATCGGCAGTTGTTTGTGCAATTACTACACCTTCTTTTGCTTCACGGTCGCTTCTTTTAGCAGCTACTTTTTGACCTTGCTTGCGCAACCAGTCGATAGCGGCTTCAAAATCGCCGTTTGTTTCTGTTAAAGCCTTGCGGCAATCCATCATACCAGCACCAGTTGCCTGGCGAAGTTTGTTTATGTCTTGTGCACTTATTGTTACAGTACTCATGATAATTAATGATTAATAATTAGGAATTAAAAATTCTCCTACGCACTTGGTTTTCTATTTGCAGCCTCCCTATAGTAGTAATGCAGCTGAGTCAATGATTGTATTTAACTACAAACAATAAACTCCGAACCTGCCTACCGGCAGGCAGGCTACAAACTAATCTTATCTTCTTCCACCACCCGGGCCTCTGCTACCACCGCCTGCTCCACCCGGAGTACGACGACGTTGTCCGCCACCTGCACCACCGCCTGGTCCACCTGCACCACGGCCTCTGCCACCACGACCACCTTCAGCTTGTGCTTCAGCTTCCAATCTTGCTGCTTTTCTTTCTTTTTCATCATCGCTAACATCATCCACTTCTTCATCTTTTGCAGCTTGTCTTTCAGCAAGACCTTCTGCAATAGCAGCAGTGATATAGTTAACAATAATGGCGATCGATTTAGTAGCATCGTCGTTACCTGGAATTGCAAAATCAACTTTATTAGGATCGCAGTTGGTATCAACTACACCAAAAGTAGCAACGCCTAAACGCTTTGCTTCTGCCAATGCAATATGCTCATGCCCGATATCAACTAAGAATAAAGCAGCAGGTACACGGCCCAATTGAGCGATACCACCTAATACTTTTTCCATTTTGTCTTTATCACGGCTCAACGTTAAACGTTCTTTTTTAGTGATACTGTCGAAAGAACCATCGCCTAACATTTTTTCAATGCTCTGCATTTTCTTTACACTCTTACGAACCGTGTTGAAGTTGGTTAACATACCACCTAACCAACGTTCTGTTACGAACGGCATGTTTATTTTTTGTGCAGATTCTTTTACGATGTCTTTTGCCTGCTTCTTAGTACCTACAAA
>LNFJ01000055.1 GCA_001464625.1 Bacteroidia bacterium Ga0077558
CCCATCATAGAAAAAAGAAAGCTGGCTTTTTTTAATTGTTTAACCGTTTTATATTCAAATGCAAATTCGGTATTATCAAAAGAAATGACTGGTTCCGTTTGGCTCATATAGCTATAATAAAATAATAGCAAAAATAGCCGAAAGCATTTAAATGAAAAGCAGGAGTTCTTGCTCGTAAAAAGGGTTACAAAAACATTTTCATTCAGTAATTTCTACCGCTTTGCTATTTTATTATTGCTAATCGCCTTTTGCCGGCTACATTTAAATCGGCTAATTGCTTTGTTTCTTTTTTGGGCATGCTTGCTCTCTCTCCCATTCATTCTTTTTCGCCACATCAGAAAGCTGCTTTTCTTCATATAACGGCGCATCAGCTCAATTACCTGCTTTTCAGACAGGCCAAACTGGTATTCGATAGCCTCAAAAGGGGTTCTGTCTTCCCAGCCCATTTCAATGATGCGATCACAACATTATATACTGCTTCCAATACAACCAATAAACAGCCCATTTGTTATTAAGATCATGCAACAATTTACTTTCCCGGTTTCGTACGCTGAAATACTTGAACGAATCGATAAAATAGACCCGATACAATATGCCACAACAAGAAATTTTCTTGATGGAGCTGTCACTTATCTTTCACCGTACATTTCAAGGGGAGTAATAAATTGCCAACAGATTGTTGAATCGCTTCTTTCCAAAGGTTATACCATAGATAGCTGCAAAAAAATTATACAGGAATTAGCCTGGAGAGAATATTTTCAACGGGTATGGCAACATTTGGAAGACGATATATTTAGTGACATCCGTAAACGCTACCAGCAAATATTACATACACAGATGCCTGTTTCGCTACTGGAGGCATCAACAGGAATTATTGCTATTGACAGAGGAATTACAGCATTATATGAAAGGGGCTATATGCATAATCATATCAGAATGTACACCGCCAGTATTACAACCAATATTGGTAAAGCTCATTGGCAAATTCCTTCCCAATGGATGTACTACCATTTACTGGATGGAGATATTGCCAGTAATACCTGTAGCTGGCAATGGGTAGCCGGTACATTTTCTACCAAACAATATTTTTGCAACCAGGAAAACATAAATAAATATACCGGTACCTTTCAAGAGGATTCTTATTTAGATAGAAGCTATGATGAATTGCCAACTATGACGGTGCCTCAAGAGCTTTACAAAGCTACTTCCCTGCAATTAAAAACATCGTTGCCAGCAACTACTGTACCGGAATTAGACACTTCTCTCCCATTATTAATTTATAACTCGTATAACCTTGACCCGTTATGGCATAAAGACATGGCCGCTAACAGGGTATTACTATTGGAGCCATCACATTTTAACCAATACCCGGTAAGTAAAAAAGTGATTGAATTTATTATCGACCTTTCAAAAAATATACCCGGCCTGCAAGTATTTACAGGTGAGGTGAAAAATATACCGGGTCTGCAACAATTTCCGCTTATTTATTCTAAAGAGCACCCTGCTTTTAAACATTATCCTGGCAAAAAAGAGGAAAGAACATGGCTTTTCCCGGAGGTAACCAGTTTTAATAATTCATTCTTCAGCTATTGGAAAAAATGCGAAAAATGCCTGATGAAAAACAATACCTATTTCTCCATGTATACCATGAAACAAAAAGCAGGTTAGTTAGTTGGTTACATTCAATATAACAACTGCATCCCGCTGCAGCGATGAAGATAAATTTATATCGTACCGCTTTTTACCGGCTTTAATAATCAACACGGCAGTATTGGGTGGTATTTCACCAACATTTTCAGCATATAATCTTAACTGATTTTCCTTACCCTTTTCTAATTGTAATTGAAGCTGAAATGGCTTTTCAGTTAATTTGATCTTGTTAGCAACTATTACATCATTTAGAAATAAGGAAACTACATCACCATCTACCACCCCATTGTCATACAACAATAATTCCACTGATGTGGTATCTAATTCCAGCCTCTGTTGTACTTCCTGTAATCTTGCATCACTGGTTGCTACTTCATCAGTCGCTTTTGTGGAGGTTGAATCTTGTACAGCAATATGATCATTATTACGGTCAGGCTTATTTTTAAATAAAGTGAATTTATTTTTCTTTTCTTTCTCCTTTTTATCATTTTCTGGCTTGCCGGATATTCGCATTTTTTTTTCACGACCAGGGTGAAATTCTTCTATAAATCCGGGAGTTTTTCCAGACAATTTCCTGACTAAAACTTTATTGGTTCCATTTATAATACCCAGGCTTATGCCAGTATTAGAAATCCACTCACCGGATAACTTTGCTATTGAATCTTCCACGTCATAAAACAAAAGAAAAGATGTGATGGTTTCACAAAAACGGGGTGCCATAAAAATTGTAATTGCATTATTCGTATTTATTGAAACCTGGCTGTTTCTTTCGAGGATGGTTGGCACTATACCTGAAACAGGATACCGGCATCTTAATTCATCATCATAAAAATCGGCAACATCTCTTACCCTGCTTTTGTCTACACTCATCGCTTCGCATACTCCCCAAACAAAATCATCTTCTTGCTCCAGGTAAATACGAATATAAAATTCGCTGCGCTTTCCTAATCGTTCTGAATAAAAAACTCCCTCCCAGGTACCTGAAAGATCCTGTGCCACCCCTGAAAGATGAGTAAAAAGAATAATTAAAAGACACCAAAACTTCACTTGTTCTTTTTTAAAAAGATACCACAATTTGATACAACCATACATGATTTTTTTGCTGCAAAAAACTGTGCCATTTCCGGATCCTAAATGTTTGAATCTGCTCCTATTAATCATTTCATATACAGTACCTTTGCACCGCCTCCGCCGGGCTTTGGCGTGTAAACACAAAATTTTACTTGTTATGGAAGCAAAAAAAGCATCACAGAGTATTACAATAATGACAGAGTTAGTCCTACCCAACGATACGAATGTATTTGGAAATCTAATGGGTGGAAGATTGATGTACTGGATGGATATAGCAGCTGCTCTATCCGCACAAAAACATTGTAATGCTCCTGTAGTAACTGCTTCAGTTGATAATATCTCATTTGAAAATCCTATCAAATTGGGAAATGTTGTTCATATTGAAGCGAAAGTAACAAGGGCTTTTAACTCTTCTATGGAAATACATATGAAAGTATGGGGCGAAGATTTGACACAGCAGTATAAATACAAAAGCAATGAGGCTTATTATACATTCGTTGCTTTAGATCCAAATCGTAAACCAAGAGTTGTTCCGCAATTGGTTACTGAAACAGAAGAAGAGAAAAAATTATTTGACGGCGCTTTAAGAAGAAGACAACTTCGTTTGATACTTGGCGGGAAAATGAAACCTGATGATGCTGCGGAGTTGAAGGCACTATTTGTGAAAGATTAACTCAATAGTCCGAAAGTATGTAAGACGGAAAGAAACGGTCTGAGAGTAAAGAGTTCTTTTTAGATTGTGGAATACAACTTTCGGTCTTCCTGACTTTACTGTCTTTCGGACTTACTTCTCCACTGTTTGCCAATGATGCTTTCCCATCATCATGTGTTTTTTACTTTGTTCGATAGCATCCATTATTTGAGCAAGAATTGTTTCTGCCGGTGCATCATAATCAATCTCCAATGGTGCTTTAAAAGTTACCGACAACAACGTTCCTTTCTTTTTAAATTTCAATCCTTTTTTATTAAAAGCTCTCCAGAATCCGTTTATTACTACGGGAATTACAACAGGCTTCATTTGTTTGATTATAAGTGCAGTTCCTTTTCGTCCTGGTGCGAATGGTTTGGTAGTCCCTTGCGGAAAAGTGATCACCCAATTATTTTCTAATGCTTTGAAAATCTTTCTTGTATCAGAAGCATCTAATCCTTTTCGTACTTCTTTTTTAGGACCATCATTCCATGTTCTCTTTACTGTTAACCCACCAGCCAATAAAAACAACCGACTTATTAAACTTCCTTTCATGGTTGCTTCTGCTGCTACATAGTTGACTCTTGTAAAAGGATTGAGTAAATAATAAGGAATACCGAGCCGATTTTTTTTGCCCCATTTAATAGCACAGAAAATATGCAGGAAAGTAATTACATCGGCGAAGTATGTTTGATGATTGCTAACAAAAAGAACTCTTTGCCTGGGTAATTGACTGATGTATTCGGTGCCTGATATTTTCAGCTTATTTACGATGGCCAATCCGGGATAAGAAAACAAGCCTACAAAAAAGTAAACTAGTTTTCGCACTGGATGAAAATTTCTTAACCGTTCGCCGATGGTAGCCATTCGGATTAATTTATCGTGGCAATGAAAGTTTGAAATTAAGGAATTGTAGAGAATGAAACATGGATTGATGGATTTTGTTGGATTAACACGGAGATTTTAAAAATGTTCATCGGTGTTTCTACAGTACAAGTGAGGCTCTCACTTTTTCTTCCACTGGAAGAAAAGTTGCGAACTAATCTTCGATTACAAGGGACGATGCTAGTAGCAATGCAGCTTGGTAAATAATTGTATTAAAAAAAGCCCTCATAAATTAATATGAGGGCTTGGTATTGTAAGAATATTCTTTCGAATTATTCTGGCTTCGCTTCTTCTTCAGTAGAAGCAGCTTCGTCGCTGCTACCACCTTCCATTTTCTTCTTCAGTTCTGCCAACACACCCAAATCACCTAAAGTAGATTTCTCTACTTTGCTTTGGATGGTTTTTACTGCCTTCTTGGTTTTGTCAGCTTCAGCTCTTACTTCTTTTTTAGCCGCTTCAGCTACTTCAACCTGGCCCTGCTCCCAAATGCGGGTATGAGAAACCACAATGCGTTTTTCATTGCGATCGAACTCAATTACCACAAATTGTGCAGTTTCATCAGCAGCAATGCTCTTGCCATCTTCTTTTGCAAGATGACGGTTAGGTGCAAAACCTTCTAAACCGTAAGGTAACTGGATAGTGGCGCCTTTATCATCTCTGCGGCTAACAGTTCCTTCATGCAATGTACCTACAGCGAAAGTATCCTGTAGTGTGTTCCAGGGATCTTCTTCCAATTGCTTGTGGCCTAATTGCAATTTGCGGTTTTCTTTATCTATACCCAGTAT
>LNFJ01000056.1 GCA_001464625.1 Bacteroidia bacterium Ga0077558
TCATAATCGTTATGAATGGGCTCAAAAACACCCGACTGCCCTTTTTCATTATTATAAACGCTATACGTCCTGGGAGGTGGAAAACCACTGATCAATTTAAGATCGGCAGCTTTTGTATTGGTAAGACCCGGAATAAGATAAATAGTGATGGATGCGAAAAGAATAATAAAGGCGATTCTTACAAAGGAGAATTTCTTTACCGGTGAGCTATGTCCAATTCTTAATTTACCTAACAAGTATAAAACAGTCAACAAACCTATTAACACCCATAGACCGATAAATATTTCCCTTTTTAAAAGTCCCCATTGTTTTACGAGGTCTGCGTTGGAAAGAAACTTTACTGCTAATGCCAGTTCCAAAAAACCGAGTACCACTTTTACATCCGTCATCCAACCGCCAGATTTTGGCAAGGATTGAAGCCAATGCGGAAACATAGCAAACAAAGCAAATGGCAATCCGAGTGCAATACCAAAGCCGGCCGCACCAACAGTAAGCGGCCATGCCCCCTGGTCAGCAACACCTACTAATAAAGTTCCCAAAATTGGGCCCGTACAAGAAAATGAAACAATAGCTAAAGTAGCAGCCATGAAGAAAATACCGCCAATATTTCCCAACCCGGATTTAGAATCCATTTTGTTTGCTAGGCCGGCAGGTAAGCCAATTTCAAACAAACCAAAGAAAGAAAGAGCAAAGAAAACAAAGATGGCAAAGAAGGCTATATTAAGCCAAACATTGGTAGAGATATTATTAAATATCTCCGGGCTTATTGCTTTACCTGCCACATGAAACGGTAATGTAATAAGAATATAGATCAGGAAAATAAATGCTCCATATAAAACAGCATTACCTACTCCGCTTTTTTTGCCCGCAGATTTTTTGGTAAAGAAGGTTACCGTTACCGGAATCATTGGAAAAACACAAGGTGTAAGTAAAGCTATTAAACCACCTAACAAACCAAGAAAGAAAATAGTCAGCAAACTCTTGTCTTTTGTTCCATCATCGCCACATGGGCTTACCGGGTTATTAATATCAATGGACGCCACTTTGGCCTGCCATGTTGATTCTACCCCATCTTCCATGGAAACGATAAAGAAAAAAGATGTTGCCGGATAAAATTCATCTTCCTTTCCATAGGTATAATACAAAGTGCCAGAAAGTTTCGCCGGCACCGTACCGCTAACCTCAATAACAGTTTTCCATTCAACTGCTGTTTCATATACACTAACCTTAGTATTTTCAAAAATTGCACTGCTAATTTCTGTTGGCTTTGTTTGCAATACAAAATCACCTTGCTGTACTATGGAGGAGTCGGCGAATTTTAATTCGGTAGTTTTTATTTCCAGTAATACCTGGTTGGGAGCATATACCTGCCATCCGCCGCTGATAGTTCCGGAAAAGCTTAATTCATATTTTCCTTTATCCAGTTTTTTACTGACAACTTTCCAATCTTTTATAGCACCCAGGCTATCTTGTGCAAGCACAGAACTAATAACCAGGAAGACCGTGCAAAAAAATGCAAGTATCTTTTTTACAGTTAGCATTGCTATTCTCTTTTAAAAAACAAACGAGTCCTTTTAAGAACTCGTTATATGTAAACTATTTTCGTTTCTCCTTAATTTAGCGGCACAGAAAAATTAACCTTTTTTGGAGGCAGACATTTTTTATCATCACAAGTTTGATACTCTACCGTTCCAGAAAAATTAGTCTTTACTTTTCCTTTCAATTTTATCTTCTGCACAAAATCAACCGTGTTTGAATATTGATGAGCGGAGATGCCTAATGAAGCATCTTTCATTACCTCCATTTTACCAACTTCTTTAACCTTACCTTCCAGGGTAAATAAAGGATTGGGGTTAATTACAAATTCTGTTGGATCAATAATTGCATCAGCCGGTTGCTTTTGGGAATACAAATGCCATTTATTTTGAATAGTAGCCTTCAGGTGAATTTCATATGTTTTATCGGCCACTTTTACGGCTGTAAATGTCCAGGTTACAGGATTTAATTGCGCATGGCTGGTAAAAGCAGTTGCCAAAATCAATGTAATCAATAATAATTTCTTCATTTAGTTATTTTTATACAGGTACGAAAAGTGTTCTTATTTTCTTATTGCAAATTTACAACCTCGTTTTCTTGTTTTTTGTAAGCAATATGAGGAAAGGCTGTTAATAATTAGATAAGATGCTATTTTAATGCACCAGTTGCTTAGCCATTAACATAGTTTGTATTATCTCTTGCCCATCTGTGTTTCCCAATACCCTAGAACAAGCCCTTTCCGGATGCGGCATCATACCAAATACGTTGCGATTGGCATTACAGATGCCGGCAATATTTCTTGTTGCACCATTTGGATTGGAGGCTTCCGTTCTATTACCATTTTCATCGCAGTAATAAAATATTACCTGTCCATTTGCTTCCAGCTCATTCAACGTTTTTTCATCTGCATAATAACGGCCTTCACCATGTGCCACAGGTATCTTATATATTTTTCCTGTGTGGTTGGTAATAAAAACGTTTTTGCAAACAAATTGTTGATTAGCATTTCTCAACAACCCGCCGGGTAGTAAGTGCGACTCACATAATATCTGAAACCCGTTGCATACACCAAATACTTTCCCTCCCGCATTTGCAAATTCAATTACACTCTGCATCATTGGACTAAAACGGGCAATAGCACCACATCTTAAATAATCGCCATAGGAAAACCCTCCTGGCAAAACGATACAATCTTCGGTAGTAAACTTGCTAAGATCTTTGTCTTTATGCCAGAGCATAGAAACATCCTGCCCTAAATCATAACTAAGCGCATCAAACATATCTCTGTCGCAATTAGAGCCAGGGAAAACAACAACGCCAAATTTCATATTTTGATTTTCTGTATGTGAGCAAGTAAAATAAAGCAACCTCCTACCAACCAGGTCCATAATATTGGTAGCCAAGAACAAAAGCCACTGTGAGCCAAAATAATAATAATGGCAAAATCCGCAGCGTGGAATACAGGTAAGTGCAGGCATGAAAAGCAGCAAAGGGAATAGCCGCCATCACCCAGTTTTCAAAACTATCGCTGTTGTTTACAAAAGGGACTAAAATGGCTCCTAGCAAATATAAAAGTAGCAAACTCCAGCCCTTTCGAACCTGAATGAGCATACGCCGCAGACTATCCTGAACATAATACCCTCCTGCCAAAAATGGTACTGCTAGTAGAAATGCACTAAAGGCTAGCCAGGCCGATTGCTTTACAAAAGGCAATCCAATAGAGAAATGAGGCATAAAGGCCGACCAGCTCCAACTGTCATCAATAAAAAGGTAAATGGCGAAAAAATAATAAGGAGCCGCTATACCTAGAATACATAATACCCATTCGTTTAATCTGAACGGACGCATAACAGCCAATGCCAGTAATACCCAGATAATAAAAGTGAGGGATGGAAAGAAAAGAAAACTGGCAATGCCTAATGCAAACCCGATATTGAAAATGGCTCCCTTTGCATTTTGCTGATTATATATTTTAAATAAGCTGGAAAGAATAAAAAGAAGGATAGTATTAACCAGTATTGGTGCTGAGAAAAAATTCCACTCCGGAAATAAAGAGGTTATCAATATATAAGCCATGCCCGGGAAATAAGTTGGCTTACTCATCATCCGCTGCGTATTGATAAACCGGGTAAGCATTATTGCCTGGCTAAATAATAAGAGAAACG
>LNFJ01000057.1 GCA_001464625.1 Bacteroidia bacterium Ga0077558
TTGCCTCCATATATAGCTATAGAACTAAGATTCGAAAAATAGGATAACCCTTCCATGTGTTGCGAAATCTGGATGGCTAGTTCCCTTGTAGGAACAATGATCAATGCACCTACTTTTCCATCCACATGATTAGAGAGCAGACCATTCATTACAGGCAATAAAAAAGCGGCTGTTTTTCCGGTGCCGGTTTGTGCCGAGGCAATTACATCTTTACCAGCCATTATTGGCGGTATTACCTGCTCCTGAACGGGTGTGGCATTTTCGTAATTAGAAGCTTCTATGCCCTCCAGTAAATTGGGGTGAAAATTAAACTCTGTAAAACGCAATTCAAATATTTTTAGACAGTGACGAAGGTAGTTGAATTTAGGTGGAAGTTTCTTTCACAGTTTTTTAGAGTATGTGCTACAATATTTTGGGCATGGCAACGTAATTAGGTTTACCACCACATTTATGCAATTAATTGTTTTATTTACTGCAATTCTTTCTTCATTGGTTTCATCATTTACACCCGTTAAAAATCTGGTTGAAAAAGCAGCACCTCCTTCTCCGCTGGCAGATTATTCTATGGAGTGGAATGATGCTAAATACCTTACATGTAATACGGCTGCCAAAGCATATTATATGACACCCGAAGAAAGGAATGTAATCTACATACTGAATATGGCAAGAATGAACCCCCCGCTATTTGCAAAAACGGTAGTAAAGCAATATCCCGATAAAAGTAAATGGTTTATAAACCGTAATTCCCGTTACTATGTTTCTCTGATGGACACTTTGCAAAAGCTGAAGCCGATAAAATTATTATACCCTGATTCACTATGTTATAAAAGTGCTTTATGCCATGCTGTTACTACCGGCAAAAATGGCTCTGTTACACATGAACGGGTAACAGATAAATGTAAAAAGGAAGAGTATTTTAATGGCGAGTGCTGCCATTATGGAAATAATACAGCAATCGATATTTTGCTTTCTTTATTGATCGATGAAAATGTGCCGTCACTGGGGCATCGCTATGTTTGCCTGGGCGACTATAACAAACTGGGAGTTTCCATTCAGCCACATATTACTTATAAAAATACCGCCGTGCTTGATTTTAAATATTAGCTACTCCATTATTTGTTCTAAACGTACTAGCTGTCCGTCTTTCGTCATACCTTCTATAATAACACGGAAAGCTTTTGCTACATCATTATTATAAAACGTAAGCTTTGCTTTATTTTTCTCTGCGGTGGTTACCACCTGTGGGTTCCAG
Source organism: Bacteroidia bacterium Ga0077558 (assembly GCA_001464625.1). Classification (GTDB taxonomy): domain Bacteria; phylum Bacteroidota; class Bacteroidia; order Chitinophagales; family Chitinophagaceae; genus JJ008. Next base: position 1,253 of record LNFJ01000057.1, read on the forward strand.
TATAATGTTGTACGAAGATCTTTTAATTGACTGGCAGGAGTAAAGCTGCTATATACAGGAGAATAGAATTGCCGGATCATAGAATAGCCGCTTACACTACTATTTGCCAAACCTTTGCCGGGTGTGTTTTGTATATCATTTCCACGTCTTGTATAAACTGCAATGGCTCCGGCTCCGCCACCTGCTCCGCCATAAAAAGGTGGACGAAATACTTTTATATAAGCAACATCACTTACACTGATAGAACTAAGAAAATCAGGCTGTGCAGGAACTTCATCTAAGTAAAATAAAGGAGTGCCGCCCCGCCATTGTACAGAAGGTGTTTGACCAGACATGGTGATATTTAATCCAGGCACCTTACTTTGTAAATAAGTAAAAATGTTTTGTGCAATGCCTGCAAGTTTATCATTCACCAAATCAAATTGATATCCGTCACCGCTTCCAAATAAGCCGGAAGTATATTTTTCATCTAAAATCTGAATAGGAGTTTTTGTTTTTGCTTTTAGCGTAACATTCTCCAATGTTTTTCCCTCGTATTGAGCTAACAGTCGTGTCATTTCATCAGATAATTGAAAGTGACGGGCATTACCTGTTGTATCTCCAACCTGGTTATAAAAAGAACCAATAGCCGGGATACGATTTTTATACGCTGGCAAGCGGCTTTCCATAAACTTCACTGTTGCATCTTTTATACCTTTTGAAAGCTGGTAATAAACATTAGCTGTATCAAAAAATATGGTGGAAGGATCACCGAACGTACCGTTAACTTCTACCGGAGTAAAGATCATTTTATTTCCTTCTTTGTTTTCTTTTTGGCTTAACACAATAATGACATGTGGTTTATCTCTCAACTGTGTAGGAGTAACTCCATAAATTTTGCCCGACAAAGAAAGATAAGCTGTGTCTCTTTCAAAATTGATAACCGGTAGTTTACCTTTTACTACATCTTCCCATTTAAATCGACGCCAGCCGTGGGTTAGCATTACTAAATCTAAATGCTGCTCCCTTTTATCGTTAGCAGCATTAAAATAATAGGTAGGGTTATACACCTGCCCTTTTACTTCACTGGTTAATAAAAGATGAGAGATGATGCTATTACTGCTATCTGTATCAATAGCGGCATCCGTTATTGCCACAGAAAAATTGGCGTATAAACTATCGGGTACTGCAATTTCAATTTCATTGCGGGCCCTTTTATTCAACCCCCAATGCAACACATTCATTTCAGCATTAAAACGATACTCTCCATTATCAATATAAGTAATTCGTTCCGCCAAAGGTTTCCATTGCTCATCAAAAACCGTAATGGTTAATATCCCTGATGGAAGATTTTGTGTGGGAATTGTTCCTTGTGCATTTCCCTTTGAAATATCTTTTGAAACTTTAAACGCCTGGTATTGATTCATTGTACCTATCACATTCACTTTACCGAGCTTTTCTGCAATTGATGGATCAGCATAAATTACAAAATTTCTTCTGCCTGCTACTAAGGAAACTTGCAAAGTCACACCTTCGGATTTGACTGCTGGTAATGCTGTAATGTATTCAACTCCTATTTCATCTTTCCATTTTGCTGTAAACTTTTCTCCCGGCTTAGGTAGCAGGAAGAAAAACCCCATACCATCATGCAATACCCTAAGGCTATCCATTATTTTTCCTTCGGCACTTTTTATTACCCCTTTTACTTTTACTGGTTTCCCAAATTGATTAACTGCTTTAAAAGCAATTTTATTACTGATGCCTTCTACCAAATCTCCCCCTTCAGGAAAGAAGGTAATTGTTGGAGGAACATTTTTTACAGCAGGAGCAGAAATGGGTTTATTTGAAATGATACGGATGTCTTTTTCATATACAAAAGCAGAATCGAAATTGAGCATCCATTTGGTATATGCTTTTACATGAATATAACTACCCTTGTAATCAGCCGGAATATCATATTGGCCGTTGGTAGTAGCGGCTTGCATAGGGCTTACCGTATGATGCAAAAGATTTCCTTTGTCATCTGTCCAGTCCACATAGAAGTTTTTACTGGCAAATGCCGGATAAGTACCTTCCATCAGGTAGGCTTTGAACCAGATGGTTTCGCCGGGAGCATAGCTGGATTTATCGTAGTGCAGGTAAGTACGTTCCTGTGCAAACTCACTACCATATTTATAAATGGTAGAATCGATATTTTGCCCAAAGGAAGCAATACCTGATAAAAGAAGAATACAAAACGCAGCTATATTTTTACTCATTGCAGGCCTCATTTTTAGCATAAAAACAGAAACTGCAATTTAAGGTATAATGAAACTGCAACAAAGCCATTAACAGTTTCGCAACAAATTTGAATATGCCCTTACATATTCCTGCGATATTGGCCACCTACTTCATACAAGGCATGGGTTATTTGTCCGAGAGAGCAGCATTTTACTGTTTCCATTAGTTCAGCAAATAAATTGCCGTTGTTAATAGCAACTTCCTGGAGACGTTTCAACATTTCGGCCGACTTATTTTCATTTCGCTTCCAAAAAGTTCGCAAATTTTGTATTTGCAATTCTTTTTCCTCAGCAGTACTTCGAATTACTTCTGTTGGCAAAATGGTGGGGCTTCCTTTCTTATTTAAAAAAGTGTTCACTCCAATTAAAGGCAATTCACCTGAATGTTTCTGGTGTTCGTAAAACAAACTCTCTTCCTGTATTTTATTTCGCTGATACATTCTTTCCATAGCACCGAGCACCCCACCTCTTTCTGTTATTCTGTCGAATTCAGTTAATACTGCTTCTTCTACCAGATCAGTTAATTCTTCAATAAGGAAAGAACCTTGATTCGGATTTTCATTTTTTGCAGTACCCAGTTCCCGGTTGATAATTAATTGTATAGCCATTGCCCTACGAACACTTTCTTCGGTGGGTGTGGTGATCGCTTCATCATATGCATTTGTGTGAAGAGAATTGCAATTATCATAAATAGCATATAATGCCTGGAGTGTAGTACGAATATCGTTGAAATCAATTTCTTGTGCATGCAAGCTTCTTCCTGATGTTTGAATATGATACTTCAACATCTGGCTGCGTTTGTTGGCCTTGTATTTATATTTCATCGCTTTAGCCCAAATTCTTCTTGCCACTCTTCCTATAACACTGTATTCGGGATCCATTCCATTGCTAAAGAAAAAAGAAAGGTTAGCAGCAAAATCATCAATATTCATTCCACGGCTTAAATAATATTCTACATACGTAAAGCCATTGGATAAAGTGAATGCTAATTGTGTAATCGGATTAGCTCCGGCTTCTGCAATATGATAGCCACTGATAGAAACAGAATAAAAATTTCTTACCTTTTCTTTGATAAAATATTCCTGAACATCACCCATCAATTTCAAAGCAAACTCTGTGGAAAAAATACAAGTGTTCTGCGCCTGATCTTCTTTTAAAATATCCGCTTGTACTGTACCTCTTACTTGTGTTAGAGCTTCGGCTTTTATTTTTTCATAGATATCTTTCGGCAATATATCTGCACCTGATAAACCAAGAAGACGTAATCCCAAACCATTATTGCCAGCAGGTAAAGCCCCAATTAATTCTCCATTTTTAGGTACAACAGATTTGCCATCGGTTCCAATATAAGTTGGTAATTCTCCTGCCTTATATTTAGCTTCAATGATCTTATTTACTTCGTCTTTTAAGTTATTAGCAAGAATATATTTTTCACATTGCTGATCAATAGCTGCATTCATAAAAAATGCAAGCAACATGGGTGCAGGCCCGTTAATCGTCATTGAAACAGAAGTCTTGGGATCGCAAAGATCAAATCCGCTGTATAGTTTCTTTGCATCATCAACGGTTGCAATGCTAACTCCGCTATTTCCTACTTTTCCATAAATATCAGGACGAGAATCCGGATCTTCTCCATACAGTGTCACAGAATCAAATGCAGTAGATAAACGCTTTGCCGGTTGCTCCACACTTACATAATGAAATCGTCTGTTTGTTCTTTCAGGTCCGCCTTCTCCGGCAAACATTCTTGTCGGGTCTTCCCCTTCTCTTTTTAAGGGGAACACACCAGCAGTAAATGGAAAGTGCCCAGGTACGTTTTCCTGACCTTGCCATTGCAATAAGTCGCCCCAATCTTTATACTTTGGCAAAACAACTTTTGGAATTCTTGTTCCACTTAAGCTTTTACTAGTCATGGATTGCTTTATCACCTTGTCCCTGACCGTGTATTCATAAAAATCTTTCTGGTATTCCGCTACTTTGTTTGGCCAGTTGTTGATTAACTTTTTAGCTACCGGAGTAAGTTGGTCTGTGTAAAAATTAATTTGTTGTTGAATGGCCTCCTGTAATGATTTATCTGCCTTCTCTTTTAATGTTGCCAAGGCTCCATGTAATTGGTACAATTTTGTTGCAATAGCTGCTTGTTCTTTTACCAACTTATAATAATCCCTGTTGTTTTCGCTGATCTCACTCAGGTATCTTGTTCTGTTAGCTGGAATAACCGCCTGTGATACTTTTGCTGTTTCCGCAAAGCTGTAATTGCCAAAAGTGGTTTGTGTTTTCGTTTCAATTTTTTTCAGCAATAATTCAAACAAATGATTTACTCCATCATCATTGAACTTACTGGCCATGGTCCCAATAATTGGCAAGTCTTCATCTTTCGCTGTAAATAACTGATGATTTCTTTTGTATTGCTTCTTTACATCTGCCAGTGCATCTAACGCACCGGCCTTATCAAACTTATTAATGCAAACAAGGTCTGCATAATCAAGCATATTTATTTTTTCCAGTTGCGAAGCGGCTCCATACTCGGGTGTCATCACATACATACTTACATCACAATAGTCAAGTATAGATGCATCACTTTGTCCAACACCAGCAGATTCAAGAATGATAAAATCAAATCCCTTTGCTTTACAAATATCAATTGCATCCTGAACAGCACTGCTTAATGCTGTATTATCATCCCTGGTGGCAAGGCTTCTCATGTATGCTCTCGGATGATTGATCGAATTCATTCTTATCCTGTCTCCCAATAATGCACCGCCTGTTTTCTTTTTTGAGGGGTCAACAGAAATAACTGCAATTGTTTTATCAGTAAAATTGTTGAGAAAGCGACGAACGATCTCATCCGTAACCGATGATTTACCTGCGCCACCAGTTCCCGTAATACCTAAGACAGGTATACTGGCCGTGGACTGTTGACCGTTGATCGTGGTCTCCACACCGTTTTCAGCATTCGTAATCTCTCTTGCAATTTTCCTTACATCTTTTACTTCGCCGAGTTGCATGGGTGTTTTATAATCACCATTGCCATTCAATGAAAAGTCGCATTGCTTTATTACATCTTCAATCATTCCTTCCAATCCCATATGGCGTCCATCGTCAGGACTATAAATTCGGGTGATTCCATAATTATGTAGCTCCTCAATTTCGTCAGGCAGAATAGTACCGCCACCGCCGCCAAATATTTTTATATGGCCGCAACCATTTTCTGCCAGCAGATCTTTCATGTATTTAAAAAACTCTACATGGCCGCCCTGATAGCTGGTAATAGCAATTCCCTGTACATCTTCTTCAATAGCAGTTTCTACAATTTCTTTTACAGAACGGTTATGACCAAGGTGAATGATCTCGGCGCCTTTGCTTTGCATAATGCGGCGCATGATATTTATGGCAGCATCATGTCCATCGAAAAGGCTTGCTGCAGTTACAATTCTGACTTTGTTGGAAGGTGTATAGCTCATAAAATATAAGAATCTGCAAATTTAGCTTAAAAAACTAATGCCCGTTAGCCCATCCGCTATTGAGATTGCACCCGGTTAATTACATTTGCTGAATGCAACAACTTGTAGAATCAATATCCTCCTTATACAAACAGTGGAAAGGCGTCGAACCAACATCGGTTGATGTGCTGCCGCAAAGTGGTAGTGAACGCCGTTATTTCAGATTACATGGAAAAGACGAATCAGTAATTGGTGCGTATGGTGCCAATATTCCGGAGAACGAAACTTTCATATACTTCTCCCGCCAGTTCAAGAAAAAAAATCTTGCTACGCCTGAAATACTGGCCATTAGTGATGATAAAATGTTTTACCTGCAGGAAGATTTCGGCACTGTATCATTATTAAATCACCTGGAAACAAAAGGGTTTACAGATGAAGTGTATGAACTTTTCAGAAAAAGCCTCGGGGCTTTGGCCGAATTACAAGTAAAAGGTGATGAGAATCTTGATTACAAAAAATATTGTCTTACAAGTATAGAATTTGGAAAGCAGGCAATATTATCCGACCTGCTCTATTTTAAATATTATTTCTTAGATGCCTTACGCAAACCATACGATAAGCAAAAGCTGATCGAAGATTTTGACGCATTAAGCAATTATCTTACTCATACCGAGTATAAATATTTTATGTTCCGTGACTTTCAAAGCCGGAACATTATGGTAACCCCCGATAACCAAGTTCACTTTATCGATTACCAGGGCGGCATGAAGGGTGCACCACAATATGACGTGGCGTCGATACTTTGGCAGGCAAGAGCCAATCTTACAGATGAATGGAAAATTAATTTATTGGAAGATTACATGACGGCTTTTGAAAAAGTAGTCGGCCAATCAATTGATCGTCCAATTTTTCGGAGCCAATATTATGGCTATGTATTGATACGAATACTTCAAGTGCTAGGTGCTTATGGTTTCAGAGGTTTGTTCGAGAGAAAAGCACAATTTCTTACCAGTATTCCGCTGGCATTGAGAAACCTGAGAGACTTTTTTCAAAATCAAAGTCTTGGAATTTCTGTTCCCGAATTTAAAAAGGTGTTGGATATGTGTGTGAGCGATGAAGTGATCCAGCAATTCACACCAACACAAGCAAATGAAAAAACTCCGTTGGTAGTAAAAGTTTGCAGTTTTTCGTTTCGCAAACAATTACCACAGGATGATAGCGGCAATGGCGGTGGCTTTATTTTTGATTGCAGAGGTATTTTAAACCCTGGCCGTGTAGATAGTATGAAAACACAAACTGGCCGAGATAAAGAAGTAAAAGATTTTTTAGAACGGCAAACTAAAATGCCGGAGTTTTTAAACAGTGTATTTGATATTGTGGATGTAACAGTAGAAGAATATATTAAAAGAGGTTTTGAAAGTTTGATGGTTAGTTTTGGTTGTACCGGTGGTCAGCACCGCAGTGTGTATGCTGCCGATGCTATGGCTCGGCATTTAAAAAATAAATTCAAGGTGAAGATTGAGTTGAACCATTGGGTGCAGGATGAAAAAAAATGGCAAAATCCGATAGAGAAAAGTTCATAGTTCATGGTTCTTAGTTCTTCAACCCGAAGATTCATTATTATTTCAAAAACTAAATTAGAACAGAGTGCAAGCAATGATTTTTTCGGCTGGTTTAGGAACAAGGTTCAAACCATGGACAGACAAACATCCTAAAGCATTGGCCATTGTAAATGGCAAACCATTGTTGCAACGCAATATTGAATATTTACAACAACACAATATAAAAGATGTAATTGTAAACGTTCATCATTTTGCAGAGCAGATAGAAGATGCTATTGTTGAAAATGATGGATGGGGCAGCGATTTATTAGTGAGTGATGAAAGAGATGAACTGTTGGATACAGGTGGCGGTTTGTTAAAAGCTGAAGAGCTATTCAATCCGGAAGAAAAATTTATCACCTGCAATGTTGATATTTTGACTGACCTCGACATTAACAAGCTGTTGAAATTCCACGAGCAAAGTAATGCAATGATCTCTTTCGCTGTTACTAATCGTAAAACATCCCGCAATCTTTTATTTGATGAAGAAAATCGCTTATGCGGCTGGAGAAATAATAGCACTGGGGAAGAAAAGATTTCTATTCCCGGTAAAAAATTTATTGAAAAAGCATACAGCTGCGTAGTAGTTTTTGAATACGATATTTTTCGGTTGATGAAAGAGGCTGGTTTCACTGGTAAATTTTCATTGATTGATGTGTATCTCAAACTCGCCGCCGATCACCGTATTATGGGCTACGACCATACCGGGGATAAACTGGTGGATGTTGGCAAACCGGAATCTGTAGCAGTTGCAGAATCACTTTTTCGATAAAGTATTGCAAATACCCTATCAGCGGTAGTCCCCTTGCATCCTTTTATGTTATCTTTCCCACTTTAAATAAATCGTTAGTATGATGAAGAAATCAGTTTTGAGTGTACTGGTTATTTTTTTGGTTGGCGGATTGTTTGCCCAATCAGTTTATAACCACAAAGAAGCTTTCAACCCTCAATTTTATCCGTACACCGGCAATGATTACCGCAGTGCCAGCGGCGAACCCGGTCCCAAATACTGGCAGAACAGAGCCGATTATAAGATCAGTGCTGCTTTAGATACCGGAACACATTTGGTAAGTGGTGATGTAGAAATTACCTACACCAACAACAGTCCCGATAATTTGAAATTTCTCTGGTTGCAATTAGACCAGAACATTTATAAAAAAGATTCGAGAGGGTCGGCTACTACTACCGAAACTGGCGGACGTTGGGCCAACTCAAAATTCACGGATGGCTATTCCATCAAGTCTGTTTCCATAGAATACAACGGAAAAACAATCACCCCAAAATATAATATCACTGATACAAGAATGCAGGTGTGGATGCAGGATGCATTAAAAAGTGCTGGTGGTAAAGTAAAAATTGCTGTGAAGTTTGCATTCACGGTTCCTGAATATGGAACCGACAGAATGGGAAGATTGAAAACCAAGAATGGCATTGTGTATGAAGTAGCGCAATGGTTCCCAAGAATGTGTGTGTACGATGATTTACAAGGATGGAATACGTTGCCTTATGTAGGAGCAGGAGAGTTTTATTGTGAGTATGGTGATTATGATTTTTCTATTACTGCTCCTTCAAACTTAATAATCGTTGGTTCGGGTGAATTACAAAATCCGCAGGATTGCTATACACCTGAACAAATGAACAGGTGGAATGCAGCAAAAGCAAGCGATAAAACAGTTATCATACGAAGCGACAGAGAAGTGAATGATCCTTCATCAAGACCGAAGCAAGCTAACTCTACCTGGAAATTTAAAATGACCAATGCAAGAGATGTAGCATGGGCAGCAAGCAAAGCATTTGTACAGGATGCAGCTAAAATAAATTTACCTAGTGGCAAAAAATCGTTAGCTATCAGTGTGTACCCTGTTGAAAGTATTGTAAAAAATGGATGGCAGCGTTCTACGGAAATGGTAAAAGGTTCTATCGAACATTATTCTAACAAATGGTTTGAATATCCTTATCCTGCTGCTACCAATGTAGCGGGTATTGTAGGCGGTATGGAATATCCCGGCATTGTTTTCTGTAGTCATAGCGATTCCGGTGGCAGTTTATGGGGAGTTACGGATCATGAATTTGGTCATACCTGGTTCCCGATGATCGTTGGCAGCAACGAACGGAAATATGCCTGGATGGATGAAGGCTTCAATACATTCATCAACGGACTTTCAACAGAAGCATTTAATAAAGGAGAATTTGCAGAAACCAGTTTCTTCGGCGATCCCAATTCTTCCTTCATGGTAAAATATGTTTTTGATGATAACATGGATGGATTGTACACGGTGCCGGAAGTAATACAACAAGATAACCTGGGTGTTGTTGCTTATTTAAAACCTGCACAAATGCTGGATGCATTACGCAATGTAGTGTTGGGACCCGATCGTTTTGATGCAGCCTTCCGGGAGTATATTAATCGTTGGGCATTTAAGCATCCAACACCGTGGGACTTTTTTCATACCATGGAAAATGTATCTGGCGAAGATCTGAGTTGGTTCTGGAGAGGATGGGTATTAAATACCTGGAAGTTGGACCAGACCATAAAATCAGTAGCCTATGTAAAAGATGCAGCTACCAATGGTGCAGAAATTACCATTGAGAATTTAGAAAAAATGGTAATGCCCGTAACGGTATTAGTAAAAGAAACCAATGGTAAAGAACATAAAATAAATTTACCGGTAGAAGTTTGGCAGCGTGGCGCACAGTGGACATTTGGTGTACCCACCACAAGCGAAATAAAAGAAGTGATACTCGACCCGGATAAAAAATTACCCGAATGGAACCGGGAAAATAATACCTGGAAGAAAAAAGGATTTTAATAATAAGCCCTTCGTGAAAGCGAGGGGTTTTGTTTTTCCAGCTGCATTGCTACTAGCATCGTCTGTTGCGTCGCACTATTCATCCTTCGGTAATTCTATTGAGCATTTGCGAATTTACTCTTGTCTATTTAGTTTTTTTCAAAATCTATAAATTTGGAATAACAAAATGTACATGTAAACGTTAGTGTTTATATTATGCGAGTGCAATTAATTATATTATACCTTTCATCTTTAACGATTTGTTGTTCGCCGAATTCAAAATCGACTGAATCAGACATATCGTTTCGCTTTAGAGATACAGATACTGGCCTTCCAATCAAACCAGATAAAAAGATTACTGAAACATGGAAAATATTTTCAAATGCTGTATATAATTCCGAGTTAAGTAAACTGAGAGAGCTTTCAACAACTTGCATTGATTGTCTTCTTTGCACAGTGGAAGACAATAGTGATTCCGTCAAAGCAATAATTACTAACGAAAATTTCTATAATAACTATTTCAATAAATTTTTGAATAAAAATTTCATTAGCAAGATTATGGATACATCGAGGATTAAGGCTCATTACTACGACGACGGAAATCGACTTGTGTATGCTGGAACATGTATAGCTAAAAATTCAGACTTACCCAACCCTAGAATTGTTGAAGTCTTTGTCAAAATTCAAGATCCCAGACCCGAAGATGGTTTCGAAGGTGGCGATGCAATTCTTTCATTTATTGAAACAAAAAAAGGATATAAATTTTGTGGCTATTCTACTATGCCATAAAATACAAACATTAACATGCGGCATGGCCTACAACTCCCCCACCAACCTCCCCAACTCCATTTCCTCCAACAACTGCCGCTCTGGTTTTCCTTCTATCAATGTCCATTTAATTAAACGGATGCAGCCATCGGCAATTTCAATACCGGTGATATCGCCATCACTAAAACAACAGCAGCCGCTATTAAAGTAAGATGGTTTCATACTCATATAATCCAATGCTACGGCGGTAAATTCTTTTTCTCTTTTTTTAATTTCATCCAGTAATAGTTTTAATTGTTGCTCATCATTTTCTTTCCCTGCCAATTGAAATTGTTTGTACAATCGTTCAATATGTGTTAATGAAGCAAACACCGGCTGGTGTGTATGCCCGGTTATCAGTAATAATTTCTCTTGTGCATGCGACCATTCATACATGATACTATTGTGCAGCGTTTTCTTTTCGGCATCATAGGCAGGAGTATTGGGATTAATGCGAAGCAATGCCTGCAGCGGTGCCCAAATCCATCCTACAAAAAATTTACTGAACCAGTTGCCATCACTTTGTGCATCTCCCTGGTGACCGTGGGTTAGGAAAATAGTGAGTTCCGAGTCCTTAGTTCGGAGTTCGGAGTCTGGCGGACTGACTCCTGACTCACGACTATTGACTAATGACTTTAACACCACTCCATCATACACTTCTACCTTCTCCCCATAAATCATTTTTAGATCTATCGCTGCCAACGGACTGGTATTCCAATACAGATCATGATTGCCTGAAATTTTTACATATTTGCCATTGGCTATAAATTTTTTCTCCGCTTCAAAAGTGGCTTTGTTTTTCTTCTTTACCTGCCAGAAGGTATTCTCCCATAGTTCTTCACTATCACCTAAGTTGATAAAGCAAAAATCTTTGGCGGCATAATGTTCCAATGCAGCGAGATAGTTTGGTTCGGCTTGTGTAAAATCATCCGCCCCATTTCTTCGTCCTTTATGCTGGTCAGAAAAGATGATGAATTTCTCTGCATGTTGTTCAAAAGGTATTACCAATCCTTTTTTGCCGGGATGCTCCTGTATGTTTTTAAGCAATGCAGTAAGGGCATCAAAAATGCGCAGCCGGTTGGGCCGGGAAGAAAATTTACTGGCTGCCCACAATACCGGCCTGAGTAATACTATTCGTAAAAGCTTCCTCATGAATGTTTTAGAAAAATCAATCAAAATGTTCCGTAAAATACCGTAAACCGTTGTTCTTTTTACTCTTTCAGCAGCAGTAAAAAAAACTATATTTACAACCAATTTAATCTTTTATGAAAAACCTCTCCGCCGTCATAGCAATATTGCTATGCACTTTCTACAGTTTACATGCTCAAAATGTAACCGATTTATTTCAGCAAAAAGCAACACTTTCCAGAGACTATCGTGATGTAGCCACCAAATACCAGGCACTCGAATTAAATACATCAAAATTAGCTATACTCAGCAGCCAATCGAGTAGTACATTAAAAATGGATTTACCATTTGAGAATAACATACTGAAACTTGATTTGAAAAAAGCAACCATTACAACAGCGAATTTTTCTGTTATTGAGGCATTACCCGGAGGTGGCCGTAGAACAGTATCGTATAATGGTGGCACCTTTTACCAGGGAAAAATTGAAGGCAAAGAAAATTCGTTTGCTACTATTGCTGTTTTTAAAGACCAGGTAATGGGAGTAATTGCTGATGAACAAAGCAACATCGTACTAGGAGCTATAGAAAGAAACGGAAAAGCTACTAATGAATATACTTTATATCGTGAAACTGATTTAACCGTTGACAACCCTTTTGTATGTTCCACTCCTGAAACACCTGCCGATGATAACAATAACATGAACCCTGTTGCTACCACCAACAATGTAACAGAAGCAGTTGGTGCACCCATAGAAATTTATTTTGAATGTGATTTTAAATTTTACCAGGACAAAGGAAGCAATACAACTACTGTAATTAATTATGTACTTAGCTTCTTTAATAATGTAGCACTGTTGTATGATAATGAAAATTTAAAAGTGCAGGTATCCCAAATATTAGTTTGGACTACCCAGGACCCTGAGGCGGCAGCAGGATTGAATACCACATCAGCAGTATTACCTGCTTTTCGAACCCGTATGCAATCCACCAGTTTTGTTGGCGATTATGCTCATTTTTTATCCACCCGTTCATTAGGTGGCGGTATCGCTTATTTGTTAAACAATCCATGTGGCAGTGCTAATAGCAGAGTAGCTGTAAGTGCAATTAATAATACGTATCAAAATTTTCCAACCTATTCTTGGACAGTGATGGTAGTTACACATGAGCTCGGCCACAATTTTGGTTCTAACCATACGCAATGGTGTGGCTGGACAGGTGGTGCTTTGGATAATTGCTTTGCAACAGAAGGCGGTTGCCCCCCGGGACCGGCACCAACTAATGGTGGTACCATTATGAGCTATTGTCATACCAATTCAACAGGCATTAATCTAAGTAATGGATTTGGTCAACAACCCGGCGATAAAATAAGACAGGTTATCGGTGCTGCTACCTGCTTTGGTTCTTGCAGCATGACGATCACTTCTTTATCAAAGATTGACGCCTCTTGTGGTGAAAATAATGGCTCTGCAACAGTAGCTACGGCTAATAGTACCGGAGCTGTAACCTATTTATGGAGCAACGGACAAACCGGTGCTACTTTATCTAATGTAGGTCCGGGCACCTATCATGTAACAGTAAGCGATGCAGCTGGTTGCAGGGTTATGGATGTTGTAACGATTATAAACTCCGGCCCAACATTAAATGCTGTACTTACACCGGGAACAGCAACCAGTTTTTGCACGGGCAGCAATGTACTTCTTTCAGTAACTAATAATGCTGCATACACTTATCAGTGGTATCGGAATAGTGTTATTATTTCCGGTGCTACAACCAATACATACAATGCAACAATTGGTGGTAATTATTCTGTTATAGTAACTTCCGGCTCATGCAATGTTACCAGATCTGTGCTGCTAACTGAAGTAGCAGTGCCATCAGCGGCTATTAATGCTGCGAGTACAACTACTTTTTGTGCAGGTGGCAGTGTGGTACTTAACGGAAGCCCCAGCGGCTCTTACACTTACCAATGGTACAATAATGCATCGCCTATTAGCGGTGCTACTAATCCATCTTATACTGCAACTACAAGTGGCAATTATACAGTAAAGGTATCAGCAGGTACTTGCGAATCTACTTCAACAAGTACTATTGTAACCGTAAACCCAGCACCCGTAGCAACGGCTACTGCCGGAGGAGCTACATCATTTTGTACTGGTGGAAGTGTTACTTTGAGTGCAAGTACAGGAAGTGGTTACACATATGAATGGTATAATGGTGCATCATTAATAGGAGGGGCTACAAATTCCACTTATACTGCTTCCACAAGCGGTAGCTATACGGTAAGAGTTACTGCAAATGGTTGCCAGACAATATCAACAGCTATTGTAGTTACAGTAGTGGCAACGCCAACGGCTAATATTTCTCCTACAGGAGCCACAACTTTTTGTGCAGGAGGTAATGTAGTATTAAATGCCAATGCCGGTGGTTCTTATTCCTACCAATGGTACATTAATGCATCGCCTGTCGGTGGAGCCACCAACCCTACTTATTCAGCTACGGCAAGCGGTAATTACACCGTAAGGGTTTTTGCAGGAAATTGTGAAGCAACTTCAACACCGGTTACCGTAACTGTAAATCCAATTCCACAAGCAGTAATATCTGCTAACAGTGCCACTACATTTTGTTCGGGAGCTAGTGTTGTATTAAATGCAAGTACCGGTAGCGGCTATACTTACCAATGGTATAATGGCGGTTCATTAATTAGCGGAGCTACCAATGCTTCCTATACTGCCAGTACCAGTGGAAATTATACAGTACGGGTAACGGCGAACGGCTGTGAATCCACTTCGACTGCAACAGTTGTGACGGTAAATCCAACACCTACTGCTGCAATAACAGCTGGCGGACCTGTTGCCTTTTGTTCTGGCGGCAATGTTGTTTTAAGTGCTACAACCGGTAATGGTTATACATATCAGTGGTATAATAATACAGTGGCAATTGGTGGTGCTACCAATGCTAGTTACACTGCTACAACCAGTGGAAACTATACTGTAAGAGTTACTGCCAGCAACTGCGAGGCTACATCCTCTGTTACTACTGTTACGGTAAGCCCTGCACCGCAAGCTGTAATTACTGCTAATGGGCCTACCAGTTTCTGTAATGGAGGAAATGTTACGATAAATGCAAACACCGGCACAGGCTACATTTATCAATGGTATAGGAATGGAGTTGCAATAAATGGGGCTACGAATGCTAATTACCAGGCTACCACCAGCGGTAATTATACAGCAACCATTACATTAGGAACTTGTGTCTCTACTTCTTCTTCAACAACAGTAGTTGTATTTTCTAACCCTGCAGTAACAGTAACACCTGCTTCAGCTACCATACAAAAATTCCAAACACAAACATTAACAGCGGCAGGTGCTGCTTCTTATAACTGGACAGCACAATCTGCATTGGTAAGTTCTACCACCACGGCGGGTATAGTGAGGCCGCTAACAACAACAACCTATACAATTGAAGGAACAGATAATAATGGTTGTAAAGGAACGGCTACCGCCACTGTAACCGTAATAGGATGTGGCGATGTTACCAACATTACAACAACGGCCTATAGCCCTTCGAGGGTGCTTGTAAAATGGACAAACCCACAAGGAGTTACAACAGATACTTTGCAATACCGAAAAACTGGTTCAGGCACCTGGACTAAAATTTTTGTAACCGGTCAGGAATATGAATTGAGCGGATTAGAACCCGGAACAAATTATGAATACAGTGTTATTGCTTTATGTAATACAACTACTGTATTTCTGCCTTCGGCTGTAAATACTTTCAGCACAGCGCAATTGAGTAACAATGTTTATATCAAACTTTTTCCTAACCCAGTAATTAATTCTGCAACGAGGTTGGAAGTAATAGTTGATGAGCCATTTACCATGCAGGCAGTTGTTTATGATAATAAAGGAAAAATGATGATGACAATCAGCCCGGCACAAAATTATCCGGCAGGACAAGTAATAAAGCAAGTAAACCCTGAACGGCTTGCCAATGGACTATATCATATTGCTATAACCATTAATGGCAAAATGCATACTATTAAAATGCTGGTGAATCATTAAAGAGAACAGTAAATTAAGCTACACCGCCATGCTTTAAACATGGCGGTTTTTTATTTTACAGCGATCATACTTATCTCCACATTTACAAACTTAGGTAAAGCCGAAACCTGTACAGTTTCCCTGGCCGGGAAATCACTGTCGAAATACTTTCCATAAACTTCATTTACCTGACCAAACTGGTGCATATCCGTAAGAAAAATTGTCGTCTTTACCACATTGGCAAAACCCATTTCGGCTTTTTGAAGAATAGCTTTTAAATTATGCATTACCTGGTGGGTTTCTTCCTGTATATCTTTATTGCGTAATTCGCCGGTTGGAGGGTCAATACATATTTGCCCGGAAATAAACAGCATATTACCGGATAATATTGCCTGGTTATAAGGGCCAATAGGGGCAGGAGCATTAGAAGCGGTGATAATTGTTTTACTCATTGGTAGTTTTTTATATTCAGATCAACGAATTTAGCTTTATACACTTTCTTTGCAAAAAATAGAATTATGAAGATTTTGGTGGTAGCCGATAATGATTTAAAACTAGAATTACTTGCACAAGGATTGCAGGACGATATCGATATTGACTGGAAAGCTACTATCCCCTCTTCAACATCAGCCGACTGTTGCATTGACCTATTATCGATATTGTAATTATAAACGCTGTAACTATTACATCGGAAACATTGCCACAAAATTTTATTCGCATTAACGGATGGCCAGGATTTTTACAGCGGGCAATTGTAGAAGCGGCTGCTGCTAATGAATCAATAAAAAAAGAAGTTGAAAAAATATTTTCCTGTTTTAATAAATCTACCGAATGGGTGCCGGACAAAGTTGGCTTTGTTACTGCTACCATAATCAGCATGATTATAAATGAAGCATATTTTACGGTAGGCGAACAAGTAAGTAGCAAAGAAGATATTGATACCGCAATGAAACTCGG
>LNFJ01000058.1 GCA_001464625.1 Bacteroidia bacterium Ga0077558
ATCTGTCGTGTTACCGGTAAGTTGATTGATAAAGCAAGATTAAGAGCAGTGCCACATGCTACGTTAAGCATTGAAGCAAAGCAAATGATGAACAAATAATTCAACTTTTTTATAAAAGAAAGCCCCGTTCACTGAACGGGGCTTTCTTTTTATGGCCTAAAATTTTTTTATTTTTTATTGCGCAATAAAAAAACCTGGAAACCAATACCCAATTGAAAGCCGTGGTTGGCAAACTTAGTGGTGGTTTCGTTTTCTCTTGTTTCTATGGGAGTAGATGCTGTATTTGTATCATAAAACAACTTTGTCCTTTTAAAAGTGTTTTTGTTGCTGGAGTAGGTATAGCCAAGAAAAATATCAAGACCAGCATTTTCACCCATCATTTTAGTCAGGCCGGCAGCTAGTGTTCCATTAAAGAAAAAACCACCGGTTGATTTTCCCGTATAAGTATCCTTGTAATATGGAACTCCGCCAGTATAGTAAAAAAAGCCTTCTGTTTTCAGGTTGCTTGCACCGGCATTAACTGTTGCTTGTCCAAATGGCAGAAAAGAACCTGTTTTGCTAAAATAACTTCTGGCAAAACCACCACCTCCAATATTAAAACTGTTAGATTGATCCAATTGGTACGTAGAGCCATTTTGCTCATAAGTTGTTTTTTGTCCCGATGGATTAATATTCAATACAAAACCAACGGCTGTATTTTCAGAAATGAACCAACCTAACGAAGGTGTAAAAGCAAAGTTGTGGTTGGTGACTTTAGAGCTGTTACTTCCAATTTGTGCCACCGTAATATCTGCGGTTCCGGAGTTAAAAAGAAAACTGGCAACAGAGGCTCCGACCATACGGTCTCCCTTTGAAAACTGTGCATTGATGGTTCCGCAGACGAGTAAACTAAAAATTGATAAGTAGTAAATTTTATGGTGCATAATATGGGCGGGTTTTCAACAAATATAGGCGTTCGTTTAAATCCTTTTATGGCGGTTTTTTTTAGCTAAAAAACAGCCCTTATTTAAGTTTTTCCCTTTACCTTTAAAATCTCTTGGTGAAGCGGAAAAATCCCTTTACTTTTAAAACCGAAACTAATTAAACAGCCAAATCAAACTT